>JAAXKN010000005.1:0-210282 GCA_025612375.1 Ignavibacteria bacterium | reverse complement strand
TAAGGGAAATTGGTGTGGATATGGTGATGCAGGCCGTAGGGGAGATGATGGATTCAAAAAGGCAGATTTAATCATGGATACACAATTGAGCTACAACGAACCATTCAGGCCGCGGATGATATAGTCCGCGCACTCATCGATGGTTTCGAAATATTTTACGAGGCCGGTCTTCCGTTTTTCTTTTCTAATCTGCTCTTCCATTGAATCTATAATTGGCTTCCATAGACTGCCGTGGCAGGCAAAGGGTTTTTCGTGGAGGAAGCCTTTGTTCATAAATTCCCACACGGCTGCCATCTCCAGGAGTGTTCCCGTGCCGCCCTGAAGGGCCACGTAGGCGTCGCCGGTTTCAATCAGGGCCTGAATCCTTTCAAACAGTGTATCGTGCGCTCTGTGCTCTGTGAGGAATGTATTATGTGTCCCGAATGAGCCATTAAGCGTTATGCCAATGGCTTTAGCGCCGTTTTCAGAAGCGGCTCTTGAAACTGCCTCCATAATGCCGCTGTTGCCCCCGGTGCAGAGGTCGAACCCGTTTTGGGCAAATATGCTGCCCAGTTTATAGGCATTGCTGTACTGCTCATCGCCGAAAACGGGAAGCGAGCTGCCGAAAATAGTTATTATCCTGCGCATTTATGTGAAGCCTCCACGTCCGGCTAATTTAAGAATTCCCACGAGAACCCTATTCTAATTCCCTGTGAAGGAGTAAGGTAATAGGGAACCACATAGTAATTTTTATTTAATATGTTCTCGAAGGTAAAGTATAAAATGGCTCTTTTCTGAATCTCACCAATCAGCACAAAATCGAGCTTTGTGTAAGGGGCAACCGTTTCACTGGTATAATAAACCGAGGTGCTGCCCACAACGGCGGCGTATTGGGCGGACATGCTTTTTTCAAAATCGTATGAATAAAAGTTCTGCCTGCCGGCCGCACTGAGTGTAAAGCCCGTCTTAAGGTGCAGGTTGGCGTTAAAGAGTGTATCCCTGTAGTAAATGCCGCCGTTAAATGAAAACTTCGGCAGTGAATAGCGGCTTTCCTGAACGTTATAATAAGCCGGCCTGGCTTCGAGATAGATCCTTCCAAAGTTCATATTCAGGTTGAGGCCTGCTCCGTAAATTTTTAAGTCCTCGGGAAGGTATCCTATTACAGAACCGGTATTAAGCAGCATTACGGGTGAAGGCCTGTTGGAAGTAATGCGCGAGAAGGCGTCGAGGCCAACCTGGAAATCCTTCAGCGTAAGGACAGCCCCAATTTCCATAACGGTGCGCTTTTCTGAGCTTATGACAGCCGCCCGGTTCATAAATTGTGAGAGTGCAGAAATTGAATCGGGTACATAGAAATTTCTATTAAGCACAGTTAAAGGCTCGTTATAGCGCGACATTCCGCCGTAGAGCTTAAGATTATGCGCTATGTTAATTGTAACGTCGGCTCCAACGCCAAGATATGACTCGTTAGAGTAATTAAGATACTTTGCAAAGACAGAAGGGATAATAGTTCTTTTAATGAGTGCCGAGGATATTCTGCCAGAAAGAGCAAGGACGCCCTTATTTTCATTTGCACCAAGCAGGGCGGCATCGAATTCGTTCCTTTCATATATGCCCGATAAATCGGCGTTAAAAAGAGTATCCTGGTAAGTCTGCCTTAAAGAAAGCCCGTAGGTGCGGGTTTTATTGTTGTCGAAAATGTATGGAACAGAAGGTGAAGTCCTCTTCTCATTCTGCCTGAACTCCGTGAGGCTGAACCTGTAGTAAGCATTCAGGTCGCTTTTGAAATTTTTGAAATAGCTGCTTAAGAGCTGAAGAGAAAAATTGTGCTGTGTATTTTTCTGATAGCGGCTTGTGTAATATACGTCTACATTCAATCCCTGATCGGGTATATTTGCAAGTCCCCCCACTGAATCAATAAAAGCCGTTGTTATTCCGCCATAGAGGCCCGTTTGGGATTTTGCGTAGTTATAGCTGCCTGTAATATTAACTGTATTGGAAAACAGGTACTTTGCCTTCAGGGATCCGTTCCAGATGCTGAAATCGCTGTTAGGGAAGCGGGAGGTTATAGTTCTGTTGGTTACTTCGGCAGTTGTAATAAATTTTCTTGAAAAGTAGGCGCTGTAGATAAAGTCTATCATTGCCTCTTCATTTGGGGCCTGGTAATATCTGATCCTTGTGTAAGGCGCCTTTGAGCTGCCGATAGAATAGACGTCTTTGGAAATAAAATTTACAGCTGCGGCATTATTAAAAGTGCCGTACAGAAATCCCCTTGCAAGAGGAATAACCTCAACGGAATCGACCGATTCAGACTGCATGAGGTTGAGGTCGAAAGAATTTGTAAGCCTGTTATTTATAAGCATTCCGTCGTGCAGGCAGCTCGTCTCATTAAAGCCTGCGCCGTAGAGGAGGAGTTCAGAAGGCTGGCCCAGGGAGCCCAGGTCCCTTAAGAAAGCAAGGGGAAAGAGCTGAAAATAGTCCGCCGTGTAGCGGTAGTCATGGAAGAGGATATCCCTTTTCTTTATCTGGTTATTGAATTCGTAATCTGTTGTAAGGCTGTTTCTATAAACAGGAATAAATACTGCCGCATGTTTTTTAAGAGAGTCGCGTCCGGCCGCCTGTGTGGTATCGCGGAGGTGCAGGCTGTCGCGTTTTGCATGAACAGAATCCCTTACTACGGGTCTTGTACGGAGGGAATCCCTCGTCTGTGCCTGCAGGGCAGCTGCAGCAAAGAACACTAAAAATAAAAATATAATTTTTTTCATAAACCGGCTTTAACTGTCACAATATATCAATAGGATAAAAATAACAATAAAATGCTCCTCAGCAAAGAAGAAAACTTTTACTTGAGAGAGGTATAAAAGTCATATCAGTACCGGAAATAAAAGGCAAACAGTGCAATGAGTGCGGAAAGCACCATAAATATTGCTTAAAATGAGTGTTTATTTCAAAAAAAGTTCAAAATAATTTTGCTTTAAATTAAAAAATTTTTATTTTGGACCACAATTCCTAAAACAACAAAAAAAGGATGAAAAAATGGCAAAAGCACAAGCAAAACCAATGACAAAGGCTCAGATCATTGAGCATCTCTCAACAAAGACTGGAACAACCAAGAAATTAGCAGCTCAGTTTTTACAGGAGCTTGTTAGCCTTTCTTACAAGGAAGCAAAGAAATCCTTTACGCTGCCTGGCTTAGGCAAGTTACAGTTGGTTGACCGTAAGAAGAGAATCGGAAGAAACCCCGCCACAGGCGAAACAATTAAAATTCCGGCAAAGAAGGTTTTGAAATTTAGAATTGCAAAAGCTGCAAAGGATGCTATTTTACCTGCAAAGAAGTAATTTGTGTTTAGAATCAGATGATAGAAAAAAGGCTGCCTTTAAGGCAGCCTTTTTTGCTATTATGACTTCTGTGATTTTGCAATAAGGTTAAGAGCGCTTCCTGCCTTGAACCATTCAAACTGTCCCGGACTGAAAGTATGGTTCAGAATGCATTCCTCGGTTGTGCCGTCCTTGTGTTTAATGACGAGCTTAACGGGTTTATCGCACACTATATCGCTAAGGCCAATAAGGCTGAGCCTGTCGTCCTCTCTTAATTTATCATAATCCACAGGGTTAGAAAAAGTCAATGGAAGCATGCCCTGTTTCTTGAGGTTAGTTTCGTGTATGCGGGCAAAGCTTTTAGCAATGACAGCCCTTCCGCCTAGGAAGCGGGGTTCCATAGCTGCGTGTTCGCGGCTGGAGCCTTCGCCGTAGTTCTCATCGCCAACGACAATCCAGTTGATGCCGCGTGCTTTATAGTCGCGTGCAACTTCAGGAATGGATTTATACTCGCCCGTAAATGTGTTTTTAACTTCGCCCGGCTTATCTGTAAAAGCATTTATTGCGCCGATGAACATATTGTTTGATATGTTATCCAGGTGGCCGCGGAAGCGGAGCCACGGGCCTGCCATTGAGATATGGTCGGTTGTGCATTTGCCTTTAGCCTTTAGGAGCAGTGGCAGGTCCGAGAGGTCGTTTCCATCCCAAGGTGCAAAGGGAGCCAATAGCTGCAGGCGGCTGCTGTTGGGGTCAACTATTACCTTAACATCTGCGCCGTCTTTTGCCGGGGCTACAAAGCCCGAAATACCTTTTTCAAATCCCTTCGGGGGGAGTTCCTTTCCCGAGGGGGCGTCTAATTTTACTTTCTCTCCCTTATCGTTGACCACTTCGTCGGTCATGGGGTTAAATGTAAGTTTTCCGCCTATTGCAAGAGCCGTTACCATTTCGGGGCTTGCCACAAATGCCTGAGTCTTGGGGTTGCCGTCGTTTCTTTTTGCAAAGTTGCGGTTGAAGGATGTAACTATAGAGTTCTTTTCGCCCTCCTCTATATCCATTCTTTTCCACATACCGATGCAGGGCCCGCAGGCATTGGCGAATACGACGCCGCCGAATTCAGTTAGCGTATCCAGCTGCCCGTCCCTTTGAACGGTACGGTAGACCATTTCGGAGCCGGGAGTAATAATAAACTGTGTTTTTGCCTTAAGGCCTTTTTTGAGTGCCTGCCTTGCAATGCTGGCCGCGCGGTCTATATCCTCGTAGCTGGAATTTGTGCAGCTGCCGACCAGGGTTGCGCTCAGCTCGTCGACAAATTCTTTTTCGGGGACGACCTCTTTCATTTTTGATACCGGCCATGCAAGATCGGGTGTAAAAGGCCCGTTAAGGTGCGGCTCAAGCGTATCTAGATCTATCTCAATTATGGTATCATAATATTTATGCGGGTCAGAAAGTGTTTCTTTATCTGCCGTAAGGCAATCGGCAAGTCCCCCGGCCAACTGGGCTACATCTTCGCGGCCAGTCATTCTGAGGTAGTCGGCCATTCTGCTGTCAAAGGGGAAGAGTGAAGTTGTAGCGCCCACCTCGGCACCCATATTGCAGATAGTAGCCTTGCCGGTGCAGGAGATTGACTGTGTGCCTTCGCCGAAGTACTCAACAATAGAGCCTGTGCCGCCTTTCACGGTAAGGACGCCAGCAAGTTTAAGAATGATGTCTTTTGGGGCTGTCCAGCCGCTTAATTTTCCTGTTAATTTTACGCCTATAATTTTAGGCCATTTGACTTCCCACGGCATTCCTGCCATAACGTCCACAGCATCCGCGCCGCCTACGCCTATTGCGATCATTCCGAGGCCTCCTGCATTGGGAGTGTGTGAGTCGGTTCCTATCATCATACCGCCGGGGAATGCGTAGTTTTCCAGCACCACCTGGTGAATAATTCCGGCTCCGGGCTTCCAGAAGCCGATGCCGTATTTTTTAGAAATGCTTTCAAGGAAATCATAGACTTCCTTATTCTCGTTCTGGGCTCTTTCCAGGTCCTCCTGTGCGCCGACTTTTCCCTGGATTAAGTGATCGCAGTGTACCGTGCTGGGAACTGCTGTTGTTTTCCGTCCGGCGTGCATAAACTGCAGGAGGGCCATCTGAGCCGTTGCGTCCTGCATTGCAACGCGGTCGGGAGCTGTATCTACGTAATCTTTTCCTCTTTTAAATTCCTTTAATACCGGGTGCGCAAGGTGTGAATAAAGAATCTTCTCGGTGAGAGTCATCGGCCTGCCCAGGACATTTCTGGCGGCTTCGACTTTGCCGCGCAGCTCCTGGTAGACCTTCTGAATTGTCATAATATCAGCAGTCATTTTTTCCCTCTGTTTTTGATTTTGAATATAATATATACTAAAAACAAGAAAGTGGAAAGATGAAAAGTTACTACTTACAGGGGAGCGGCAGTCAAGGCCATAAGGAAGAGTTAAAAGTTCAGAGTAAAAGCCCGGTTCAGGTCAGGAAGAAAAAACTGGAGGTATTGAACGATGGACTATAAGTACAATCCGCTTTCAACGAGCTCGCAGACGATATGAGCAACCGTTATATGTCCTTCCTGAATCCTCTGTGTATTAGCCGAGGGAATAGTGACCGGAAGATCGACCATATCCTTCAGCATTCCGCCAGTTCCGCCCAGGAATCCGATAACCTTCATATTCCTGGATTTTGCCTTTTCGACGGCCTTAATGATGTTCCGGGAATTTCCGCTTGTAGAGATTGCAAGAAGTATGTCACCTTCATTTCCCAGTCCTTCAATCAGGCGGGCAAAAATATTTTCGAAGCCTATGTCGTTACCGCCCGCGGTAAGGTTGGATGTATCGGTGGTAAGGGCAATTGCCGGCAGAGCGGGCCGGTTGATATGATGGCTTAGACGGATCATAAATTCGGCAGCTATGTGCTGGCAGTCGGCAGCGCTTCCGCCGTTTCCGCAGAGGAGGAGCTTTTTTCCCTTCTTAAAAGCATCCATAAGCATGTCTGCGGCCTCAAGAATATCGCCTGAGCATTCCTGTCCGATCTTCAGCTTTGTCTCGGCACTTTCCTTCAGGGACTCGCTGATGAATTTATTTCTGTCTGTCATCATTATATTTTTCTTTAAGTAAATTATCTTTAATTTCCGGCTGCAGTTTCCTGTGCAAGTTTTACGTGCACGGCGTCTGCAAATTCTTTAATCTTATCCCAGTTTTCCTCGTCTTCAAAATAATTTCCCGTTACGATTATGCCGGCTCCGCTTTCAACTTTTTCACGTGCATCGCGTGCTGTTCTTATGCCCCCTCCGGCAATTACTGGTACGTCCACGCTTTTTGACACAATGTTTATCATTTCATTGGGGACGGACATCTGGGCGCCTGAGCCGCCTTCGAGATAGATCATCTTCATTCCAAGATACTGAGCCGCAAGCGCAGTAGCAACTGCAATTTCGGGCTTCTGGCGGGGAACAGGCTTGCTTCCGCTTATATATTCAACCGTAGTAATGCTGCCCGATTCAACCAGTATATAGCCTGTAGGGATAGTTTCAAGGTTATAGGCTTTAATGACCGGGGCTGCCAGTATCTGTTTTCCTATAAGGTGCTCGGGGTTTCTGCCGCTTACGAGCGATATAAACAGAATAGCATCGGCATTTGAAGAAACCTGGCTTATGCCGCCGGGGAAAATTACCACCGGTATGGAAGTATTTTTCTTTATAACAGAGATTGTATTGCTGAGATTTCCGTTCATCATGAGGCTGCCGCCGACAAGAAAGCCGTCAACGCCGGCGTTTTCACATCTTTTTACGAAGCCGGTTAATTTTTCTCCGGAGATTTTGTCGGGATCAATAAGTATAAGGTAAGCAGCACCTTTTTCCGAAATCCTGTTGAGCAGATAGTTGTATATATTCATAAGGTCAAATTATTTTGTCAAAATATAAAAATTAAAGAAGAAAGTTCAAAGGGGAAAACGTTCAACGTCCGACGTTCAACGTTCGACGGGAAAAACGTTCAACGTTCGACGGAAAAATCTCACACAACCCTCCGGGCTTTGCCCCTGATTATCCCGGGTTAAAATAAAAAAAAGGGCAAAAGGATCATTTTTCTCCTTTTGCCCTTAATATTAACAGCGGGTATCTATTATGCGTTCTTTGTGCTTAGGGAGATACGGCCTTTTACAAGATCGATACCTATGATCTGAACGTCAAGAATATCACCTACCTGAAGGACTTCCAAAGGATTCTTTACATATTTGTTTGCTATCTGTGAAATATGCAGAAGTCCATCCTGCTTTACGCCTATATCCACAAAGGCTCCGAAATCGACCACGTTTCTGACGGTTCCTTTAAGACGCATGCCTTCACGCAAATCTTCAATTTTCAGAACGTCGCTTCTAAGAATAGGCTTAGGGAGTTCCTCGCGCGGATCGCGTCCCGGTTTCTTCAGGTTCTCTATAATGTCCATAAGTGTAGGCTCGCCGATCTGAATATCCTTTGCAATTTTAGCAGTGCCTTTGTGTGAAGCATAAAGGCTTACAACGCCTGCTGAATCTTTGATGCGTTCGGCAGGAACGTTGCAGAACTTCAGGAGCTGCTCGGTTGCAGAGTATGATTCAGGGTGAATGAACGTATTATCGAGCGGATTTTCGCCGTTTGGTATCTTAAGGAAGCCTGCAGCCTGTTCGAAGGCCTTGTCGCCAAGTCCCGTTACATTCATCAGCTGCTGGCGGCTTGTGAACTTGCCTGTAGATTCCCTGTACTTAACGATGTTCGATGCTATTCTCTTATTTAAGCCCGATACATATGTAAGAAGAGATACTGAAGCCGTATTAAGGTCGACGCCCACGTAGTTAACGCAGCTTACGACGACGTCATCGAGTTTTTTGCTTAAGAGCTTCTGGTCCACGTCGTGCTGATAGAGTCCCACGCCGATGGATTTAGGATCGATCTTAACCAGTTCGGCAAGGGGATCCATAAGTCTTCTTGCAATTGAAATGTTTCCTCTCTGGCTTGCTTCAAGCTCGGGGAATTCCTGCTTGGCAAGAGGGGAGGCAGAATAAACAGAAGCGCCGGCTTCGCTGACAATTACGTAGTGGCACTTAAGGGAGTTGGTTTTAATAATATCGGCAATGAAAAACTCGGTTTCGCGGCTTGCCGTTCCGTTGCCTATTGCAATAACATCAACATTATATTTTTTAATAAGCGCAAGAACTATTCTTGCGGCCTCATCTGTCCTGTTCTGCGGGGGATGAGGATAGATTGTATGGCCTTCGAGGTACTTGC
Organism: Ignavibacteria bacterium; assembly: GCA_025612375.1. Lineage (NCBI taxonomy): Bacteria > Pseudomonadati > Ignavibacteriota > Ignavibacteria > Ignavibacteria bacterium. Next base: position 201,710 of record JAAXKN010000005.1, on the reverse strand, counting down.
CCGTAGGGTCAATAATAGCCACTTTACTTCCGGAGACAAAGCCCGGGTCAATTCCCATGATCATTCTTTCAGCAATTGGCGGCTGAAGCAGAAGCTGCTTCAGATTGGAAGCAAAGATTTCAATTGCGTGCAGGTCGGCTACTTCCGTAAGGAAGCTTCTGACTTCGCGCTCGATTGAAGGGAATATGAGCCTGGAGAAAGAGTCCTCTGTTGTTTCTTCCAGAATCTGCATGAATACGGAATCAGGGTAGTTAAAGTAGGTCTCAAGGATTTTTCTTAAAACCGGGCCTTCTTCAAGCTGGAGGTTTACTTTGAGTACCTTATCCCTTTCGCCGCGGTTAACGGCAAGGATCTGGTAGGGCTTAAGGCGCGTGATCTCCATTTTGAAGTCGTAATAGATCTCATAAACATCCTTCTTTGTATCTACCGATCCGGCTTCTTTTTCCTTTGCTTTTTCGGAGCCCACGACGGCGGTGTTCTGGACGTATTCGCGGACAGTCTTGCGGACCTCGGCATTTTCGCTGATCATTTCGGCAATAATATCCTTTGCTCCCTGGAGGGCTTCTTCAACCGAGGCAACGCCGAGTTCCTCATTGATAAATTCTGCCATTTTTGCCTGAAAATCGCCATTAAAGAAGGGATTTTCGAGTATGAACATTGCAAGGGGCTCAAGTCCTTTAGCCTTGGCGATAGTGCCGCGGGTTTTTCTTTTAGGTTTATAAGGGAGGTAGAGATCCTCGACTTCCTGGAGTTTGGTTGAGCCAGTAATTTTGTCCCTTAATTCATCAGTAAGTTTACCCTGTTCCTCGATGCTCTTTAAGATAGTTTCCTTTCTTTCCTCAAGGATTGTGATATAGTTCAGGCGGTCTTCAATCTCGCGCAGCTGTTCTTCGTCGAGTCCGCCGGTTCTTTCCTTACGGTAACGGGCGATAAATGGGATTGTAGCGCCGTCCTTAAAAAGCTCGATCACCTCTTTAACCTGGTCGACCCTAACTTTCAGTTCATTGGCAATTATTAAAGGAATATTGATCATTATAAAACCCTATAAAATTTAACAGAAAACCTGATATTTATACATTTGATGCAGGAGTCTTGTGATTATCCTGATTTTTAGAGAACAAAAGTAAGTCCAAACGGATGAATATATCAAGACTTTTTTGGAAATCTAAACTTTTCCGCTGAAAAAGCGATAATTATTATGTACTGGCGTCTTTATTTAAAAATACCTCAAACTTAAAGGAAACTAACCGGGTCATGGAACAGGAAGAATTCATAGCTGAGACTTCGGGTGAATCGCTGGGTCGGGAGACTCAGGTTGCCAGGTTCAGGACCTATGCCAAGGAGCACTTCCAGGATCTGGTAAAAAGGGAGGTAGATTATTTAGAATTCATAAAAAAGAGCGCCCAGTTCTACAGTTTCCGTTTGCCGCCGGACAAAGGGGAGCTGTTCATAAGGTATGCATCGGCCCCGTTTTTCTGGCTGTGTGATTCTCCGGCCCTGACAAAGTTTGAAGAGTGGTTAAAGCTGGAGTCGAAGGGCAGGAGCACGGCTCTGGAAGGCTACAGGACGATCAAGGAATTTTATTCCAAATGGGCCACATTAAAATCGGAGCAGGAAAAAAAGTATTATTCGCTTTCGACGCTGAAGCTGATTGAACGTGAGACGAATAAAGACAATATTCTTGTACATATATTTCATGCAGTAATACTCACCTACGATAAAAAGCTGTTTAACCCCGCAAAAGCCTCCGAGATATTGCAGAATGCGCTTATGACGCTGGAGAATCTGAAGCTGGATGCTCAGCTGAAAAGTGAGTTTCAGTATCTGCTTTACATTTACCTGGGGTTTGCCTTATTAAAGCAGCTGAATTACGAGGAAGCAGCAGAGAAGTTTACCGCCGCAACAAATTCAAGTCCCATTGGCATTACGGCAAAGTTTTATCTTGCCTATGCGGCAAGGCGTGCCGGGAGTCCCGAGGCCGCAATGATGATGCTTAATGAGCTACTTCATTTTGACAAGGAGGCAATTGAATATTCTGTTGAGATGAACAGCATGATGCTGATGGCGTATTATATCAGGCATGCGGTGACCTATGAAATATTTGCAGAGCCGGATTTTGCGGATCTTCTTGAAGAAATTGAGGCGGCCATAGCCATTGAGACCGGGATAAAGGAATTCAGTTTTGTGAAGATTTCCGATGCGCTTTCAAAGCTTGGGGAGTCGAAGGTAAAGGAATTTTACACCGAGGAACTGGAGAAGAGCATAGCTTTTCTGGACAAGACCTGTACGGGGCTCATCGGGAATAAGAATACGATAGCCGATTACACATTATCGGCGCTGCATGCGAAGCTCCTGAAGATTGTGGAAAAGATAATAGAGAACATCCGGCAGAAATTCATGGCGGAGGTTTACGACCAGCTTAAGCAGTTCGACATAACAATAGATGAAAACCTCAATATAATAAAGCATCTGGAAAGAGAAGAAGAGGAAATGAAGAATCTCCAGAAGAAGAAGCTGGAGGATCAGCTTGAGGAGCTGGAGACGACAATAAACGAGAATATTGCTTTTCTGGAAGACAAGATTGAAAACATACACCTGGATGCGAAGTTCAATCCCCACACAGTATTCAATAATTCGATGGTTTACAATTTAATAGTAACGCTGGTAGTCTTTACGATAGGGGCATTTACAGGCTGTTCAAGGAGTTCACTTGACACTTCTGAGGGCTTGAGGGATATAATGTCGACAGTAATGCTGGGGGGTATAAAGTGGGGTACGGTAACGTTTTTCATCGGGACGATTATATCCGCATTTACGGCGGCCTTTGCCGTAATGGAGCGTACGACAGAGAAGCAGAACCTGTTAAGAAAGATCACCTATTTCAAGTCGCACAAGGAGCGTGAGGTAGAGCTTTTGACGCGTGAGAGTGAGAAGAGGATAAAGACGATAGGTGAGAACTTCAAGGAGAGGGTTACGGATCACAAGAGGACGGTAGACAGGATAAGGGATGAAAAAGAAGGCCGCAGCGCCGAGCTAATGGAAGAGGCCAACAAAAAGATAGACAGCTACACAGAGAGGCTGGATGTGGTAGTGAAGGTGGATATGGAGATTAGATAAGAGATTATTAACCGGATAATTCCACACGAAATTTACTTCTCAGATATATTAAGGTCCTTTCAGGAAATCCCATTTTAAGAGAAAAACATTCCATGCAAAAATACATCCCTAATTAAAGTTTAAAGTATATTATGGCTAAAATTAGCCATAAATCCAAAGTAGCTCAGTCATACTCTTCGAAAACAGTCCCAAATGGAAGAAAATAGGCTGGTACAATATTAGCATAGATTATTACGATCATTGGTTTTCATGGGTAGAATTCAGGTATTTTTATTCGGTATCGCAAACCCTGGCGGATGCTTTTAGATATATTAATGAAAAGTACCCCCCGGCAATTTGCTTCACTGAATATGGTTGTGCTAATAAAAAACAATATTTGTCCGGTTTATAAGATGATTGTCAGAATTAGTTGGCTATTCTGACTGTTAAAAGCTGCAAAAATTTCGCTGTCGGGGGAAGGGGCATACTTTCGCTGACGGTTTACAAATATCATTTAGAACTAATATGGATAAAAAATGAATCGAGTGATTTCGCATCCTGCATTTGCAGCCGCCAAGGCAGCATTTGAAAGCAATGATTACATCAGTGCTGAAGATAAGTGTACTGAACTACTTGACCGAAAAGAGATTCCGCATTTGGCGTATTTGTTGCTGGGAAAAATATATCTAAAATTAAATAAAACAATAGAAGCACTCGTATTTTTAGAGAAAGCATTTAATCTCGATAAATGCAACATTGAAATCGGATATGAACTTGCAAAAGTATATTATGACCTTGGATATTTTAAGCAGTCAGCTGAAATCGTTTCTAATGTTGATATACAAAATCCTTCACAAGATTTAATGAATACACTAAAACTTAAGCTGAAAACCAAAGGAAATAAAGAATCCACTAATTTGATTACTAAGTTGGAGGAATTTAACAAGAGTATTCCAACCACTTTTACATTTGAAACCGTTCTAGCATGCAATCTAAAATGCCCTGAATGTGCAATTGGGCATGGTCTAATTAATAGAAAAAGAGAATGGGTGACATTCGATAAATTCAAGATAATTGCTGATAAGGTAAAACCTTTTGTGAAATATTTTTATTTACATTTATGGGGGGAGCCGATGTTAAATAAGGATATTTTTAAGATAATCAAGTATGCCTCAAGTTTCTCTAAAACCAATATAAGTACAAATGCTTTGCTCATAGATGAAAAAAAGGCAGAACTCCTTATTCAATCGGGTGTAAGTGATCTGATTGTATCCATCGATGGATACTCACAGGAAGCATATGAAAAATACAGGATTGGAGGAAATATAAGCAAAGTATTTGATGCATTGAATTACTTGGTTTCATTTAATAAGACTTATGGAAACAAGGTAAACATAATTCCTCAGTTCATTGTCTTTAAACACAATCAGCATGAATTAGGTGCATTTAGAGCGTATTGTCAATCGCTCGGACTTACCCCGCTATTTAAATCTCCATACATCCGCCAAAATGACTCCGATGTTGAGCCCTCAGATTTCGGAGAATACAGGAGGGAAGAATATGAGAATTTAGACCTGCTGAAGCAAGCTATGTCCAATTGTGTCAATCCCAAAGAAGTCTTTACAGTAAATGTTGATGGGTCAGTTGTAATTTGCTGCCACGATTATAACAAACAAACAAATTTTGGAAATTTATTTGAACAAGATGTACTTGAGATATGGAATGGCCCTGATTATAGAAAATACAGATGGGATATCTTAAGAGGAAATGCTCCTGAGTTTTGTATTGAGAATTGCATGACTTATAAGTTAAAACAAGTAGATCAGAACAAAAATAATAATGCGGATTTAAAACAAAAAACAGATGAAATAAAAGTTAACCTTTGTAGCGGCGCTTATAATTTTAAGGATTACATAAATGTTGATATTGCGAAAAGTGCAGATGTTGTTTTAGACCTTGAGAGAGAATTGCTGCCTTTTAATGAAGAAAGTGTGGATGTTTTGGTCTGCATGTCAGCAATAAATTATTTTTCCAGGGAGAGGGGATTCGAAATAATCAAAGACATATACAGGGTGTTAAGAAAAGGTGGAATAGTAAGGGTTGGTACTCAAGATTTGGAACTGTTAGTCTCAAAGTATTTAAACAAGGATGAAGCCTTTTTCTTCCAGAAGAACCCAGATGGAAAAGACCGCTTCCCTGGAAATACATATGGTGAAAAATTGAATAATTGGTTTTATGGTTTTGAATGCAATAGCAAGTTGTGCAAATATGTTTATGACTATGAGACTTTAGCAGTTTTATTTAAGCGTGCTGGATTCAGAAATGTTGAGCGGAAAAAATATTGCGACAGCAGGATAAAGAATATTGAACTGATAGACAACCGGCCGGAGCAGATGTTTTATCTTGAAGCTGTAAAAGAAGAATGCGAGAATTCCGAAGGAATATCCGGCTTAATATTTAATAGAGCAGAAGTCGAAAAACTTTGGCAGTATAATAAGGAACAAGCCTGGCAAATTATTATTCAGGCGCTTAATTTCAACCCTCGTGCCAAAGTAGTGATTTTGCTGGGGGGAAAGCTTTTACAATCCATCAATAAATATGATGAAGCTCAAAAATTGTATGCTACCTTCCTTGATGACGTCGAAATTGCCGAATTATACAGGAATTGCATAAATCACATAAAAGCTATTGAACCAAACGTAGTAACGAACTATACTATGCCTGGACTGTATCATCAAAATAAAATATATGCTGATCAGGTTCATCTGGAAGCTTGTATTAAATGGTTAATTAAAGCATTCGAAGCTACAAAGTATAAGGGAGTATCAGCCTCGTATAATTTATACACGCGAAAGTGGGATGTCGCTTATCCCGAAACAACAGGATATATAATTCCTACATTTCTGCATTATTACCGTATAACGAAAAAACAGGAGTATAAAGATTATGCAGTTATGATGGGTGACTGGGAAATGGCAATTCAGTGGGAGAATGGCGGTGTAGGGGAGCCCATAGGAGTAATTGCTCATAAACCACGGGTATTTAATACTGGGCAGGTAATGCTCGGATGGTTAGCTTTGTATCAGGAGACGGGAAAAACGGAATATCTGGACGCCTCAATAAGAGCCGGAAATTGGATTGCGGAAATTCAACGTGAGGATGGCAGTTGGAACATGAATACTTACAGGGGTCCCAAATCCTATAAAGTAAGAGTTGCATGGGCACTGCTTGAACTTTATAAAATTACAAATATTAACAAATATAAAACTGCTGCGGAAAAAGCAATTAAATGGACGTTATCGCAAGCACGTCCGAACGGCTGGTTTGACAATACCAGTTTAAGTGATGAAGGAAAACCATGGACGCATCTTATAGGATATACTATGGTCGGGTTGCTTGAAGTCTGCAGAATGGATCTGGCAAATGTAGATCAAAAACAAATATTAAATCTACTTAATGAGGCGGCTTTAGGTATGGGAAAATACTACGGAAAATTCAAGGACTTATCGAAGAACTATTATGGTTTACCGGGCACCTTTGATAATAAATGGAGCAGTACTGATAACTGGTCCTGTCTTACAGGTAATGCGCAACTTGAATTCTTCTTTAGGAAACTTTACAAATTTACAGGGCACAAAGAATACGAAAATATTGCAAATAATCTGATAGATGACGTAAAAAGAGCACATTTAATAGATTCTATTGATGATCCAAATTTATTTGGAGGGCTGGCCGGATCTTACCCGTTAAATGGAGGTTACTCGGCTTACACAATTCCCAATTGGGGTGTGAAATTTTTTGCCGACTCATTGCTTCAAAGGCTTTTGGATAATGAACAATTAAACTATTTAAGCTGATCCGAATAGAAAGCCGTTGTATTAGGGACAGAAGCCATTACTAAATTAATAAGAAATCAAATAATAAACTGAATCATGCTGATTGCTATAAACAATGAACACATAAGTTCTACTATTTAAATAATGCCAAATTGGAGTTAATAATGGGTATGTCTTTAATTTCCAGAAGAGTCAAAAAACATATACAAAGTATTAATTTAGAACGAGATATTAATCTGGCGCGGCAAAAATATGAAGAAGGTATGTATAATGATTCATTTGATATTTACGAGCAATTAGCAGATAGCTTCCCATTGGAATCGGTTGAGATTCTTGCGGAGGCTTACGATAGGTACAAGCTACTTCCTAGAAAAAGCAGATGGGATCTCTATCAATCAAGATTGTTCGAATTCGAAATTAAAAAAGGGGATAAAGTATTAGACATCGGCAGTGGGCATAATCCATTCCCTTTGGCAACTCATCTTGCAGACATATCTTTAAGCGATCACAGTTTCGGAAGAGCAGGGGTTCCATTCAAGCATATAGGCGATAAGCCGGTTTATGAGTTTGCTGTGGAGAATATCCCTTTTGCAGACAAAGAATTTGATTTTGTATATTGTTCTCATGTGTTGGAACATTCGGTTGATCCGCAGAGGGCTTGTGAGGAACTTATGCGCGTAGCAAAACGAGGCTATATTGAAACACCTTCACGGGCAAAAGACCTTTGGTTAAACTCAGCTATAATATCAAATCATAAGTGGAACTTAAGAATAGAAAATGATGTGCTTGTCTTCGAAGAGTATGACGAAAACGAAGCAAAAGGATTGCAGAACGATATTCTTATGTCCATGCACGTGGAGCCACAGACAAAAAGAGAAAAGGCGTTTTCAGCTTTAATTTATCTGAAAGCTGACTTTATGAATACTATGATGATTTGGGAAAACAACATTTCGTACAAAATAAGGTCCCAAAAAAAGTTTTTTAATTCGGATATTCCCCATGATACCTCCAAAGTGTCTATCCAAATAAATGACAACTTTTCAAAGTTAAATGATAATAAGAGCCCGAAAGAAGAAATAAAGACAGAACAAAAATTAAAGTTCCTGCAGGTGCATACTTTCTATTCGGCATACCTGGATAATTTTTATTCCAGATATTCTATCTCAGGAATGAATTATAGAGAACACTTAAATACCCTGCTAAGTGATGGCTTCAGCAGTGTTCATTTAATCGCTCCTTATATGTCAGGATACAACTACGACTCGAAGATAATAATTGCAAATGATTTAAGGCTGCAATCAAAGTGGCTCAATGAGGCAGATAATCGTAATCAATTTAACGGCCAGTTGATCGATCTGTTAAAGATGCAAATTGAGGAAGAAAGACCAGACGTATTATATTTATCAGATCCTATTACTTTTGACAGCAGATTTATACGGAAACTTAATTATAAACCATCAATGATAGTGGGGTGGAGAGCAGCCGATATTCCTGAAGGAACTGACTGGTCGGAATTCGATTTAATTTTGACAGGACTATCCCGGATGCTGGAGATTGCAAAGGAACTGGGAGCAAAAAAGGGAGAATACTTTTTCCCGGGGTGTCCTAAACTTGACTCTGTTAATGCCCAATTGAAAGACAGGGCCAACGATTTAGTGTTTTGTGGAAGTTGGACGTCAGATCAACATACTAAGAGGAATGATTATCTCTTGCATTTAGCTGAGTACTGTGTAAGACATAATGATCCATTCAGATTCAAATTATTTCTTAGTGGTGAAATTGAAAAATTAAATTCTGCTGTCAAGAAGTACAACAATCCTTCTATTTTTGGTAATCAAATGTATCAAGTTCTATCCAACAGTAAAATTACTTTCGATTCCAGGGGAGAAATAAGGCATAAAAAAAGTACAGGTGGAATAAATGGGTTTGAGGATATTGCCAAAGAAGAATCAATTAACATGAGGATATTTGAGGCTACTGGTTGTGGATCGTTATTAATAGCTGAGGAGCAAAAGAATATTCATAAATATTTTGAACCGGGTAAGGAAATTGTGCTTTTTAATGGAAAGAAGGATCTTATCGATCAAATTAAATACTATCTCTCACATGAAGATGAAAGACAGGAAATAGCAAATAATGGCCATTTAAGGTGCGTAAATGAATACTCTTTGGAAAAAAGGGCCGGGGAGTTGGATAAGATAATAAGGAACAATATGGAAGAAAAAAAAGGGGCTTCTGAAAAACCATTTCAGGTAAAGCTGCAGTCTGACTACCAGATTATCAATGAAATACATGAGCTGCTAAACAAGAAAGACTTAACGAATGCTTTTGCCAGAATAATTGAGGCAAAGAAGCAAAATAGAAAAATAGAAAATTTGGATGCTTTACGGGGGATATATTTCATACTGACAAAAGATTTAAGTTCTGCAAAACAATCACTTCTTGAAGAATTGGTTCTGTTCCCGAATAACTCTGTTGCCAAAAGACTTTTAGCTGAAATAGAGAATGGGAATAGTGAAGCCACAAGTGTGTTTGATCAGGAATTTGAGGAGCTATATGTATCCATAAACCAATACACAATGCTAGGAAAGGAAAGGCTTTACAATTTATTTATAAATTCGAAGAGAATCTGCCAAGAGAATATACCTGGTAATTTTATCGAATGTGGGGTAGCTAGAGGGGGTTCTTCTGCTCTGCTAGCTCTTATAATAAAAAAATACTCCGTTAGTCAAAGGAAGCTTTATTCTTTAGATACATTTGAAGGAATGCCACAACCTTCACATGAAGACATACATGAAGGAATTCCGGCTGATGAAACAGGCTGGGGCAGTGGAACATGCACGGGAACAGTCGAAAATCTTTTGAATTTAAGTGAAAAATTGGGAGTGCAAGATATTATCGTCCCTGTAAAGGGTTTGTTCCAGGACACTCTTCCTGAATTAAGTAAAAAGATTGGGAGGATATCGTTTCTGCACATGGATGGCGACTGGTACGAATCGACAAAAGCCATTCTAGAAAACGTTTATGACAATGTAGTTCCAGAAGGCTTTATACAGGTTGATGATTACGGGCACTGGGAAGGCTGCAGAAAAGCGGTTGACGAGTACTTTAAGAAACATTCAATATCGGTAAAAATAAATCAAATTGATGCTACGGGTGTTTGGTTTCAAAAACCCGCAGAAGGCATTCAAAATAACAGACGCCCGCTCAGGATGGTAAATATCGGCTGCGGAAGCAGGTTCCATAAAAACTGGCTTAATATGGATGTGGCGCCTTTTGACGAAAGCGTTAAACAAATTGATATCATGCGTGGAATACCCATGGGGGCGGAATCAGCGGATGTTATTTATCATTCACACCTCCTGGAGCACCTTCCAAAGCACCTGGCTCCGGGTTTTATTTCTGAGTGTCACCGCGTACTGAAAAAAGGCGGGGCTTTGAGGGTCGTGGTTCCCGACCTGGAACAGATTGCAAGGCTGTATATTGAATATCTGGAGAAATCCCTGAGTTATAATAAAAAGGCAGAGGCGAGATACGACTGGATGATCCTGGAGATGTTTGACCAGACGGTAAGAAATTACTCGGGCGGCGAAATGCTGAAATACTGGCAAAGGGAGATCATTCCCGAAGAGGAGTTCATTATTGAAAGAGTCGGTTCCGAAGCCAAATCTGTAATAGACTCCGTAAGGAAAAATGGGAACCGCGGTAATACCGGTACCGTTGAAACGGATCCGGGAAAAATCGGTGCCTTCAGGCTCTCGGGCGAAGTGCACCAGTGGATGTACGACAGATATTCCCTGGGCAGGCTGCTGAAAGATGCCGGCTTTAGTAATATAAAGGTCTGCAAAGCCGATGAATCGCGTATCCCCGGATTTAATGCATATCTTCTTGATATTGAGGCTGACGGGTCCGTAAGAAAACCGGATTCATTGTTTATGGAGGCGATTAAATGAAAGTAGTGCACCTTTCCGCCCTGGACAGCGGCGGTGCCGGAAAGGCTGCCTACAGACTGCATCGTGGTTTGCTGGAGCTAGGCGTTGATTCAAAAATGCTTGTAATGCAAAAATCCACAAAAGATGATTCTGTAACGGCAATAAACCCCAGGATTTCCAAAGCTTTTGAGGGGCAATGGGAAAGATGGAACTCAGTTCTGCGGCCATACCGGTCAAGGCCCCAGGGGCTTGAAATATTTACGGAATTTACCTCGGGCATTATCTGGAATAAATTGAAAGAAATAGAGGAAGCCGATATTGTAAATTTGCACTGGGCAGCCGGAATGTTTACTGCTCAGACAGCTCCTCTTTTTTTTCAGAATAAAAAACTGGTCTGGACACTCCATGACATGAATGCGTTTACCGGGGGGTGTCATTATTCTGCTTCTTGCAACAAGTATTCTGCCTCCTGCGGTGCGTGCCCTCAATTAGGGTCAAATGACACTGAGGACATGTCCCGCAAAAACTGGGAACTAAAAAATGACGTTTACCGGAAGATGAAGATCACGGTTGCCACTCCAAGTCTCTGGTTATCGAAATGTGCAAAAGAAAGCTCCTTATTTAAAAAGAAAGATATTCACGTCATAAAGTACGGAATCCCGACAACCATCTATGCTCCCCTGGATAGAAACAAAATTAGAACCGCTTTAAATATAAGTAAAAGCAAGAAAGTGATATTGTTTGTAGCTGATTCTGTTACGAACGAGAGGAAGGGGTTAAAATACTTAATAAGCGCCTTAAATCTTCTTGAAGGGGATAATATAACCCTGGCTGTCCTGGGATCAAATAATAACGTGAATTTGAATTGTAAACATGAATTGTTATTCCTGGGCTCAATAAGTGACGAAAATACTATTGCTTCAATATACAATTTGGCAGACGTTTTCGTTATCCCGTCTACTGAAGATAACCTGCCAAACACTGTAATAGAGTCGCTGTCCTGCGGAACGCCAGTTGTCGGCTTTAATATTGGCGGTATACCGGATATGGTAACACATAAAAAAAACGGATACCTGGCTGATCCCGGTAATATTGATGACCTGAAAAACGGTATTGAGTGGATTCTTCATAACGGCGACTATGAACATATCAGAAAGGAATGCAGAAATAAGGCGCTCCGCGAGTTTCAGCTCCGGACTCAGGCAGAAAACTATTTATCACTATATGATAAAATATTACAAGAGAAAAGTTTTCCGAAAATTTTCAGTAAAAATAAAAATAGTACTCCTGTTAAAAAAATAACAGTAATTACGCCTTCATATAATCAGGATAAATTTCTTGAGGAATGCATCGATTCGGTACTGACTCAAAATTATCCGGATCTTGAATACATTATTATGGATGGGGGGAGCACCGATAATTCCGTCAATATCATTAAAAAATATGAAAAGCATCTGCACTACTGGCAGAGTAAACCGGACGGGGGGCAGTACAACGCTCTGAATGAAGGATTCAGACATTCTTCCGGCGAAATAATGACGTGGCTTAATTCAGACGACAAATTCTATGACGAAGCGCTTAAGATAGTCTCGGGGGTATTTTCCAGAAGAACTGATATCGAATGGTTGATGGGAAGGCCAAACGGTTTTGCCGCTGATGGCAGTGAGGCCTGGATATCTGATTATCCTCCTAAATGGAGCAGGGCCAAGTATCTGTTAAAGGTATATCAGGATCCGTATATTCAGCAGGAAGGTACTTTCTGGCGAAGAAAGTTATGGGACAAAGCAGGCTCCTATATTTCTACACAATACCGTCTGGCAGGAGATCTTGAACTGTGGACAAGGTTCTTCCGCTCGGCACAATTACATACTGTTGACGCATTGCTTGCCGGATTCAGGCACCATAGCGGGCAAAAAACTGCCCGGGACATCCTAACATATAACCGGGAAACAGAAGCTATCCTTGATCTTGAATATCAGCTTTATGAAAGGTCTTCTGATAAAACACTTATGCCCGCACCGGAAACAATCTTCCTGGATGAAAGCCAAATGCCTTCAGACCAGGGACAAACCCGAAAAGTGAGCCCTGAATTTGAAAACAAACTAAAGGCGCTTGAACAGGCAATCTCGACGGGAGATAGCCGCGAAGCCAAAACCCATGTCTTGAAACTGCTGGCCAATAAGTCAGATAAGGGCAGAGTTATAGATCTACTGGGTGGCGATGACGGAATAAATAAAAGATATCCTCTGACTTTTGAACTGCTTTATTGTGCGTTTTTTAGCGGCAGGACAAATGAGGCTGAAAAGCTAAATTCTAGTATTCAGTCTTCTTGGATAAATTCGTGCAATCAAGATGGGCATGATAAACAGAATTTTAAAACCAATAGGTTCACGGTTACAGCTATTGTATCGGTCTATAATTCGGAGAAATTTATAAAAGGTTGTCTTGATGACCTGATTGGGCAAACACTCTACAAAAAAGAGCAGTTGGAAATTGTTCTGGTAAATACAGGCTCAGAGGAGAATGAAGATGAAATAATAAGGCGTTACTGTGAAAAGTACGCTAATATAGAATATATAAAAATAAATACACGCGAAACGATTTACCAGGCATGGAACCGTGGAATTAAAGCTGGCAAAGGGAAATACATTACTAATGCCAATACTGACGACAGGCATAGAAGTGATGCCCTGGAAGTTATGGCTGCTGCACTTGATGAAAATCCCAGCGCGGCTTTAGTTTATGGAGACATATTTGTTACAAATTTCGGGAACCAGACTTTTGAGAATTTCATAAACTGCGGCTATCAGATAAGACCAGATTACAAAAAGGAAATTATGCTTACGGGATGCCACATGGGGCCCCAGCCGATGTGGAGAAAATCCCTGCACTGGAAATTGGGCTTTTTTAATGAAGAGCTGAAATCCGCCGGTGACTATGAATTTTGGTGCAGGATTGCCGCAAAACATGAAATGTTCCACATTCGGGATTTCCTGGGCTTATATTTGGAAAACTCCTCAGGTGTTGTGAATGCAAACATCAATCAGAGTGTAATGGAATCTGATGCAGTTAAACACTTTTATGCCGCTCATCTTCCATTTGTAAAAGAAAACTACGCATATAACTATCAGTTTATTTTTGATTCTAAAAACCCGGGATTTGTAAATATATGCATGATAACATTTAACCGCCTTGAATATACAAAACAGTCAATTAAATCTATTGTTCAATACACAAGTTTTCCGCACGTGCTGACTGTTGTGGATAATGGAAGTACCGACGGAACCCGGGAGTATCTAAAAGAATTGAAACGCAGGGGGATAATTAAGAATCTCATTCTTCTTGATTCCAATATCGGAGTTGCCAAAGCATCCAATCTGGCATGGCTAAAGGAACCTGAGGCTGAGTATTACCTGAAGCTGGATAATGATATAGTCATTCAGAAGCCGAACTGGCTTCGTGAGATGATCAATGCGGTCCAAAAGATTCCCACTGCCGGGGCAGTAGCATATAACTTTGAGCCTGTCAGTTATCCCATACAGAAGATAAATGGCGTTGATGTCCGGCCTAAAACAGGGGGTATCCTGGGAGGAGCATGTATATTGCTACCTAAAAGAACAAACAAACTTTTGGGGTATTGGTGTGAAGACTACGGTCTTTACGGCGAAGAGGATGCTGATTACGGTTTTAGAATTAATGTGTCCAACTTGCAAAACATTTACATGCTGGATGAAAATATCGGATTTCATTTGCCATCCGGTAAAGCAGCAGTAATTGATCAAGAGACATTAAAGGCAATTGATGAAAAAGAGACAATTGAGCACAGAGAATACAGGAAATGGAAAGATGAGCAGAGGATCGGAAATGTTAAAGGCGGCAAGCTGCCATTTAACCTGCAAAAATACTTAAATGGGCAGAAATCTCTGTATGTAAAGCCGGAAATTGCATTAAGCTTTTCAGATAAGGCAGTGAAGGACAAGGCTCCCGGAAAATTACCAGAATCAACCGGGATAAAAGTGTCTGTTATAGTTCCTGTTTATAACAGGGTTGAACTTACGCAAAAGTGCCTTGAATCGGTTTATAGGAATACCGGGGCACAGGAGAATTATGAGCTGATTATTGTGGATAATGCCTCTATTGATGGAACCCAGACGCTATTAAAGGAATACCAGGGGAACAAAAGCAATTTCTCGGTACTGAGATCAGAACGAAACCTGGGATTTTCAAGAGCAAATAATCTGGCAGCAAGAACGGCTCGCGGCAGTTACCTTCTATTCTTAAATAACGATACCGAAGTCAGAAAAGGATGGATGGAAATGCTGGTGAAAATACTTGATAAGGATGCTAAAGCAGCCGCCGCAGGAAGTAAACTGCTGTTTCCAGATGGTACCATACAGCATGCCGGCATCGGGATATTCGATCATAGAAAAATGAAGGATCCCTTACTGGCTCAGCATTTATATTTACATCAGCCAGCTGATTGCAGTGAAGCTGAGGTGATGACAAAATACCAGTCTTTAACTGCTGCATGCCTGCTGGTCCGCAGGTCCGCTTTCGAAGAGGTGGGCGGATTTGATGAAGGATATTGGAATGGATATGAGGATGTCGACCTGTGTTTTAAGCTAAGGCAGAGGGGATATAGTCTCGTCTATCAGCCTGAAAGTGTCGTCATTCACTATGAATCGCAAAGCGGAGCAGAAAGGTTTTCTAAAGTATCTGAAAACATCCAACGCCTGCACAGAAAATGGCTCGGTAAAGTTAAGCCTGATTTTATTACAGAAAACGACGGCAGGACTTTTACTACAGATGCAAATATAATTAAGGAGTATCTGCTTCCCGGAGAGGACCTCTATAAAGTTTCATCTTCTCAAAAGAAGAAAAGTGAGACTTTTGTCTCGATAGTGGTACTGACTTTTAACGGTCTTAAGTTTAACAAGGAATGCATTAATTCGATTCTGAAACATACAAAATTGAAGTATGAAATTATTATTGTTGACAATGCCAGTACTGATGGTACAGTTACATACCTAAAAAACCTGCAGAAAAAATATGCCAGGATTAAGGTTATACTCAATGATTCCAACTATGGATTTCCAAAGGCCATTAATCAGGCCTTGAAAGCTGCTTCAGGGAACTACCTGGTTATTGCTAATAATGATATTGTTGTGACTGAGGGCTGGCTCCAGAGAATGCTGGAAGTAGCGGAGTCGGACGCCAAAACAGGCATTGTAGGACCAATAAGTAATCTGGTCAGCGGAATACAGATGGATGAAAATGCAAAATATAAGACTATCCCGGAAATGCATAAATATGCAAAGATGATAAAAAGGCAGAATTCCGGAAAGACCTTAGAGTACCTGAGAGTTTCGTTCCTCTGCACCCTTATCAAGAAGGAAGTAATTGACTTAATTGGCGGACTTGATGAACGATTCAGCCCCGGAAACTTCGAGGATGACGATTTCTGTCTCCGGTCGCATATAGCAGGCTATAAGACTGTAATAGCAGAGGATGTTTTTGTTCATCATTACGGTTCAAAGTCCTTCAGGGCCGATGGATACGAAAAATATGCAAAGCTTATCAGGTTAAATGAAAAGAAATTTTTGGAAAAGTGGGGCGTTAATATTGATGAAATCTGGTTGGAGAAAAAACAGGTAAAAGAACGGTCCATATCCTTCCCTATTCATCAGGATGAATTCATACAAAGCTACCTAAGGGCTCTGGTGCATTTCGTTGATAATGAGTATGATTTGGCTGAACAAGTCTTAAAGCAATCCATAGATATTTATGAATCCGAAGGCCGCTCAGACATGGATGATAAATATGGAAACGTCCTGAACCTTTATGGGAATCTCTACCTAAAGAAAAACGATCTTAAAAATGCAATCAATTACTTCGAACGTGAACTTAGATCTAATCCTGGTTCAGTTCCGGCATATCTGGGACTAGGTGAGGCTTTCTTTGTCTCTGAACGTTACCAGGAGTCAAAGCATGTGTTCCAAATGGCTTTAATGAAAGAGCCTAAAGATAGCTGTGGAATTGCGGGACTTGCAAAGACAAATAGTAAATTAGGCCTATCTAAGGATCACAATAGCCTTGCTTCTGAACCTTACAGCGTGAACAGTATTAAAAATCCGGACTCAAACGGAAGGATATCTGAGAGTAATTATACGGGAAGCAGCATGAATGAGCTACTTAATAGAGCCGAAGAGCTTATTGGACAAAACAATCCGGGTGAAGCTGTTGAACTGTTAAGTGAGATCATCAATAAAAATCCGGCCAATACAGATGCCTTAAATGATCTGGCCGTAATATCAATAATGACGGGAGATCTTGAGTCTGCGGTAGATTTTTTAGAAAAGGTTGTAAGAATCGATCCGGGGAATGAGGTGGCCTTAGGGAACATGAATTACCTTAGTGAATTGCTTGAAGAGAAAAGCAGCCAGCCGAGTGAGATAGAACACCCGGACTCCAGCCTTAAGGAAAGCAAAGAAGAATCTAAAAGGCAGGGAATTGGATCTGAATATAAGACGGACAAAAGACAGTACGGCCGTCTGGTGGAAAAAGCAGAAACTTTCATAGAAAGCGGTGAGCTTTCTTTAGCCCGCAAGGTACTTGAAACCGTTCTGCTTTTGGAAAGTGAAAACATAGATGCCTTAAATGACCTTTCTGTAGTGGAAATTATGGAAAAGAATTATCCGGCTGCAGCGGAAATTCTGGAGAGGGTAATAAAAAAGGATCCATCAAATGAAGTGGCGGCAGAAAACATCCTGATCTTACAAAGAGAGCTGGATAAACTTTAATCCCTATGGATGAATTGGAAAGTGGGAAGGTCTTTCTCAGGTGTAATGGAGAACCAGACTTGTTATATATAGCAGTTATAAAATAATCCTAAACTTGCAATAATTGAGAGGCTGTAAAAATAATGAAAGTTGTACATATTTGTGCTACTGATGCAGGCGGGGCAGGGAAAGCCGCCTATAGGCTGCACAAAGGGCTAATATTAAACGGGGTTGATTCATGTCTTCTGGTAGCAGGCAAGACTACAAGGGACGACTCTGTAAGAGTAATTCCGGAAATCAATCCTCCAGTACCCGGTTATTGCCTTAATCCTGATGTTTACAGGTCCGAAAAGATGATGCAGCAATGGAATAAATGGTTCACAAATATGTCGCGTTATCCCGGACGGGATCCAGGTCTTGAAATATTTACCGATGTATCCTCGGTTGACGTGGACTTTGATATGCTAATGGAAGTCCGTGAAGCCGATATAATTAATTTCCACTGGATGTCTGGACTCCTGAATTTTAATAAAATCAGCAGTCAGTTCAGGGATAAAAATATAGTCTGGACTTTGCACGATATGAATCCTATTACAGGCGGATGCCACTACGCAGAAGAGTGCCGGAATTTCCATTATGAATGCGGCAAGTGTCCTCAGATTGCTTCCGGTAATCCAAAGGACGATTCAAATGAAAACTGGAAATCAAAATTGAATGCTTACAGAAAGATGAATATCAGTTTTGTCACTCCCAGCAACTGGTTAAGAAATGAGGCCCTTAAGAGTTCTTTAGCAGGAAACAACTCTGTCTCGGTTATTGCCAATGGGTTTCCTATGGATGTATTCAGGAACTATGATAAAAAGGTTTTGAGGAAAGCAGCAGGCATTTCCGAAAATTCTAAAGTAATTCTCTTTGGTGTTGATTCATTTACGACCAGAAAAGGATTTTCATTCCTGAGGGATGCTTTGGAACTTCTGGCTGAAAAGGTAAAAGATAATGTTACTTTGCTGATATTTGGAAATATTCCGGATGGAATAAAGCTGCCCGAAGCATTCACGGTATTAAACGCCGGCAGGATAACAGATGAAAAAGCGTTGGCCGGGGTTTACAATATTGCGGATGTACTTGTAATTCCGTCTCTGGATGATAATCTCCCGAACGTCGTTCCTGAGTCGCTGGCCTGCGGGACGCCTGTTGTGGGCTTTAATTCTGGTGGGATTCCCGACATGATTGAGCATAAAAGAAACGGATATCTGGCAGAAAGAAAAAACTATCATGACTTGGCAGAAGGCATCTACTGGGTGCTGTTTGAAGCGGATGCGGAATTCCTGAAGACGGAAAGCCTCAGAATTGCCAGGGATAGATTTGCCGCTGAAAAACAAGCGAAAGAGTACATGATGCTTTATGAAAAGATTCTGGAAAGAAAAGTTCAAAATAGTAAGTCATATTCAAAATCAGAAAAGAAAAAAAATAAGGGGAGTAACGTTCTGGTTTCAGCCGTGGTCTCCGTCTTTAACTCCGAAAAATTCATCAGGGGCTGCCTGGACGACCTCCTGGGGCAGACACTCTATGAAAAGGGAGAGCTGGAGATTGTTCTGGTCAATACCGGCTCTGAAGAAAATGAAGATGCCATAATCCGGGAATATAAATCAAAGCACCCCGATATCAAGTATATCAAAACAGATGAAAGGGAAACAATTTACCAGGCCTGGAACCGGGGCGTTAAGGCCTCTTCGGGCAAATTTATTACGAATGCAAATACGGACGACAGGCACAGGCGTGATGCCCTGGAAGTGCTTTCCGGTCACCTGGACAGAAATGAAGACGTCGACCTGGTGTATTCAGATTTGTATGTGACAAAGATTGAAAATGAAACCTTTGAAAGTAGAACTGTTGCCGGAAAACTGGAACGCCCTCCGTATAATCCTGAACACTTTTTTATCGCATGCCTCATGGGGCCGCAGCCGATGTGGAGAAAGAGTGTGCATGAGAAAATCGGATATTTCGATGAATCCCTTATGTCTGCTGCGGACTATGAATTCTGGTGCCGGATGGCATTTGTCAACAACTCAAAGATGCTGCACATTCCTGAGTTCCTCGGCCTCTACTACTATAACCAGAACGGAATAGAAATGGGAAACCGCCCCCTCAGTGAGAAGGAAAGTGACATTATCCGGAATAAATATAAAATGCTTTTGAATGATAATAAAACTCAGTATAATAGCTCTTTCAAAAATTTGAGTAAAACTAAAAGTAAAATAGGAAATGTGATGAATAGTTTTAATGAGGCACCTGGCAGAAATTCCGAAATCATTTTGGCCGAAAGCCTGATTGAATCTGACAGACTGAACGAGGCCGTGGATATTCTGATGCACCTGATGCAGACTGACCCTGGAAATGTTGACGCCATGAACGATCTTGCCGTAATATCCATAATGGCCGGGGACTATGAGGCAGCTGCGGATTTTATTGAAAGAGTAATCAGGATTGATCCAATGAACGATGTGGCACTCGACAACATGAACTGCCTCAGCAGCCTGATTGACGAAAAAATGGCCCAATTGAAGAATGATTCTTTTCAGAATACAGCTGAAGGCTTTGAAAACTATCAGACAGGCAATGAAACCCAAAAGCCCAAAGGGCCATACGGCGATATGATTGAGAAAGCCGAGGCGTTCATTGAAAGTGAAGACCTCACTTCAGCCCGCAAGGTGCTGGAAACAATACTCCTGATGGAAGAAGGGAACCTGGATGCCTTAAACGACCTTTCGGTAATTGAAATTATGGAAAAGAATTACCAGGCTGCAGCGGAACTCCTGGAAAGGGTGATCCGTAAAGAGCCTGATAATGAAGTGGCAACGGAAAACCTGCTTATTTTACAAAGAGAGCTGGATAAGCTTTAATCACTTCCTTTCATTGTATTATAAATTTGCCCGGACCTTTTCCTTGGGAAAAAGTCCGGGCTAAAGAGTAATTTCATATACTTACAACTGCGCAATATTAGCCACCCGATTCCATCCTTTTCTTTGTCCATGGCAAAATTAATGCACAAAACACACCTAATTGCCTGAAAATCAATGGCATGCCTATTGTTATAATTTACTTATTAATTATAACAAAACTTAAAAAGGTCTAAATATGAACCAATTGGAGACATTGTTCGGACAGGCGTATAAATTATTTGAGCAAAAGGACTTCAACCGTGCTCTCGAGACGCTTAATGATGCCGAGAACATGCTGGCTCCCGGAGATTCCGAAAACGAGGCTAGTCTGCTGAACTTTAAGGGTTTCAATTATCTTGGTATGGATTCTTTGGAAAAAGCCCGGGAATGCTTTGAAAAATCCCTGAGCCTTAATCCTGCATCCTCACAGGCATGCGCGGGTTTGGGCGAGGTATTTTATCTCTGTGAGTACGACTATGAGGCAAAGGCCATGTATGAATGGTCCCTTGACTATAACAGCGATAACCAGTTTGCGGCAAAAGGCCTGGCCAAAGTGAACAAGGGTCTCGGACTTCCTGAGGACCATAACACACTGAATCTCGAAACACTAGACTCCAAAAAGGAAAATTTCTATCACCTCATTGGTGAAGCATACAAGCTCTTTTCCGAAAAGAAGTTTCAGGAAGTGCTAAACAAGCTTACAGAGGCGGAACTTTACTTCAACCGCAAAGCAGTAAGCAAAGATACTTCACAGAAAATATCCACGCTTGAAAATTTCAGGGGCTTTAATTACCTGGCGCTTCAGGAAACTGAAAATGCCAGGGCCTGCTTTGAGAATTCACTTAAACTGAATCCTAATTCTTCACAGGCCTGTGCCGGACTTGGAGAAGTGTTCTTCCTCCAGGAGATGGAAAAGGAATCCAAAACAATGTTTGAATGGGCTGTAAAGAATAATCCATCCAACATGTTTGCAGTAAAAGGCCTGGCAAAGGTAAATGAAATTTTAGGATATCCTGAAGCACATACAACTTTATAGGAATAAAATGTGGTTTTTGCAAAGTGTGGCCCCGATGGTGCTGAAACCACATGGTGCTTCCATCACTACTCTTAAATTATTCCGGATTTAATGAATGGATGATAAATACCAGCTTGCAGTCTCATTTTTCCAGGAAGGCCGGCTTGAGCAGGCCCGGAATATTCTTTTAGAGCTGTTGAAAATAAAAAGAGATAATCTTTCGGCCCTGTTTTTCCTCTCTGTTGTTGAAGCAAAGTCGGGAAACTTTAAGGCTTCAACCGAATTGCTTAAAGAGGTAACAAGACTTGAACCCTCACATAAAGAGGCACTATATAATCTGGCATTAAACTACCAGAATACGGGTGAAAATGAAACTGCACTAGAATACTTTCTTAAGGTGCTTCAATATGATCCTGAATTCATGCCCGCTCACCTCAAGGCGGCACTCCTGTACCGCCAGATTGGAAAACCTGAAAGTGCAAAATTCCATTTCGATACCCTGATAAAAAACGACCCCGTACTGCTCAAGGATTACCTGGAAAAATACGACCAGCACATTGAACTTGAGAGCCAGATCCTGCTTTCAAACGCTGTCCGCTTTTTTGAAAACCAGGAATATCAGAAAGCTAAAAATATGCTTTTGAATATCCTGGAGGGTGAGCCCGGTAACCTGCATGCCCTCAGCCTTATGGGAAGCGTATGTTTCAGGCTCAAGGAGTATGAAGAGTCACTTAAAGCTTATAACCGGCTTCTTGAGCAGAATGTCAGGACGGACAACATACTCTTTAATGCCGGCTTATGTTTCCAGAGTCTTAAGAACAGAAGCAGGGCGGCAGAATATTATAAGGCTGCGCTTGAAATAAACCCCGATTGTCTGGAGGCACTGAATAACCTTGCTCTTTTGTACTCATCAATCGGAAAGCACACCGAAGCAAAGTCTCTTCTTGAAAGGGCATTAAAAGCAGATGAAAAATACTTAACCGCAAAAATAAACCTGTGCACGGTTAATGCGGATTTGAATTTATTTGACCAGACCATCCGCGATTGTGAAAGCATATTGGCCAGCCCTGAGGCACAGGAAGACCATTCCATAAGGGCCCTTGCCTATGGCAACAAGGGCTATGCACTATTCAGGAGCAAGAGAAACAAAGAGGCAATTAAATATTTTGACCTCGCCATTTCGGAAAATCCACAGCATCAGAATGCCCACTTTAATAAGGGGCTTGCCCTCATGCTGCAGGGGGAACTGCCGGAAGGCCTGAAGGAATATGAGTGGCGAAAACTCAGGGAAGAATGGGCGCTAAACAGAAAAGTTTTGAAGCCTCTTGAAAAAGATTCTACCCTGGATGGAAAGACGGTGCTTGTTTTCGGGGAGCAGGGACTTGGAGACGTAATCCAGTTTGCGAGGTTTATCCCGGAGCTGAAGAAAAAAAACTGCCAGGTAATTCTTGAATGCGAAAAATCGCTATGGAATATACTGAAGGAGGCAGAGGGCATAGACAAATTTGTGGAAAGAAATTTCAGCTCTCAGCCGGATGTGCATTTTGATTACGAGGTTTTCTTAATCAGCCTTCTTCTTTATCTGGATACATCAGTTGAGCAGCTGCCGCCGCCAATAGATATTCATATCAGTCCTGACTGCCAGTCAAAATGGAACAATATATTAAAAGACTATAAAGGCCTTAAGGCCGGAATTGTGTGGGCAGGCAATCCGCAGCACAGTAACGACAGGAACAGATCCTGCAGGCTTAAGAACTTCCGGAGTCTGCTGGATAAAGAAGGCCTTACTTTCTTCAGTCTGCAAAAAGAAGACCGCCTGAAAGAACTGCCGGAATTTAAGGACAGAATAGTTGACCTTAACCAGTACGGCCTGAACGATTTTGAAGACACCGCAGCGGCAATCCGCTGCCTTGACCTTGTAATAACAGTGGATACATCCATAGCACACCTGGCCGGTTCACTGGGTAAGCCGGTCTGGATACTTCTAACCTATGTGCCCGACTGGCGCTGGATGCTTGAGGGGCATGATTCCCCGTGGTATCCTTCTGCCAGGCTGTTCAGGCAAAAGTCTGTCGGCAGCTGGGAAAGCGTTTTTGATGAAATTGGTGTTGCACTAGATGAGATGCTGCAGAAAAATAATGAAATTACTAATCCTGCAATAATAGAAGAGAAACCTGCTACAATGAATTCAAAGCCCATATTCCTTTCTCTTACAACCGGAGAAAATTTCGGCTGGGGTGTTGTAAGCAACAACCTTAGAAAAGAATTCCCCGGATTTATTCAATTTGAAGACCTGGCGCATAATGATCCCAGGTATTCCGGCCCTGTGCCCGGAAAGGTGCTGCACATTTTAAGAAATGCCGACTTCAGTACCTCGAACGGGAATTGGGGGGAGAATAATTACGGCATGGCTGTATTTGAAACCGAGCTTCCCAAAGAGGCAATTAAAAAAGCACGCGACTACGACCTCATTATTGCAGCTTCTACCTGGAACGAGGAAAAGTTAAAATCTTACGGAGTATTTAACTCCGCAACAGCAATCCAGGGAATAGACCCCGGAATGTTTTATCCCGAGCCCGAACCGAAGTATAATGATGATCTTTTTGTAATCTTCTCCGGCGGAAAGTTTGAACTGAGAAAAAGCCAGGATATTGTAATTAAAGCCGTGCAGATCCTGCAGCAGAAATATCCCGACATTGTGCTCATTAACGCCTGGTATAATATGTGGGCGCAAAGCGTATTACCAATGAGCAACTCGAAGTATATTAACTTTGAATGGGCAGACGGCGACTGGCCTGAGTTTATTACTCACCTCCTGAATATTAACGGCCTGGATATGAAAAGGGTATTCTCGCTTCCCCTGGTGCCAAACGAAAAGCTGCGCGAGATCTACCTTAAAACCGATATCGGTCTTTTCCCAAACCGCTGTGAAGGGGGAACAAACCTTGTAATGATGGAATACATGGCCTGCGGCAGACCTGTTATAGCATCGTTTACTTCGGGTCATAAGGACGTTCTGACAGATGAAACTTCATATAAACTGAAGACATTAAGTGAATATAAAATACTTGATCAGACAAACGGGCTCCTTACAACATGGGAAGAACCCCATTTGGATGAAATTATTGCCTCTATTGAGTATGCATACCATAACAGGGAGAGTATCAGGCAGAAAGGAAAGCTGGCCGCGGAATTTATGAAGGGCTTTACCTGGAAACACACCGCCGAAACAATTGCCCGGCTCTTAAAATGATTTTGCTTCACAAAGTACAGGTACTTACAATTGCGGAATATTGACCAATTACAGACAGGTAAAATGCAAAATAAACCGCAAATTGGCGCTTCCGGAGGCTTTTCATTTGTGGCATATCTCTTGCTTTGTATGTAGATGTGGAATTTAACAGAAAGAGAGAATAAAAAGGTTGCCTGAATTAACATTAAGCATGATCGTAAAAAATGAAGAAAAGTATCTTCAGGGCTGTCTTGAATCGGTCAAGGGTATCGCCGATGAGATAGTTGTGGTAGATACCGGTTCAACCGATGCTACTGTTGAAATAGCAAAAAGCTACGGCGCAAAGGTACTTCATTTTAACTGGATAAACGATTTTGCCGCAGCCAGAAACTTTGCTCTTAAGAATTCATCGGGCCGCTGGATACTTTATCTTGATGCCGATGAAAGGCTGAGCGAAAAATCAATCCCTCTTTTAAGAAAAGTCATAAAGCAGAATTCGAAAACGGGCTACAACTGTATTGTAAACAGCCCCGACCCCATTACGGGAAAACCCAACTACATGAGGTACCAGAGATTGTTCCTGAATAATCCGCGGATTGAATTCAGGGGGACAATCCATGAACAGATTGTTAAATCGCTCATTGAAGAAAAATATAAGATAGCCAATTCCGATATAGAGATACTGCACCTGGGGTACAATATTTCAAAGGACGCGCTGAAGGTAAAAGCACAAAGAAACCTGGAATATCTGCTTAAGGAAATTCAGTCGAATTCTACGGCGTACAATAATTTCCAGTTAGCGCAGACATATGCGGTTTTAGACGACAAGGAGAGCGCGGTAGAATATTTCAGAAGGACTCTTGCCTGCAGTGATGCAACATACTTCATGAAGTCCCACGCCTGCCGGTTTATTGCCTCTTATCTTTCGGAACGCGACAGGCTGAAGGAAGCCTTGGATTATGGGCTTCAGGGACTAAAGTATGACAGCCGCCAGCCGCTTCTTAACATGGTCCTTGCAAAGATATTACTTAAGATGGGCGACAGCATGAATGCGCTGAAGTTCTGCCGCTCTTCACTTGAAGCAAACAGAATGCCCAAGAGCAAGGATTACGAGATATACGTTAACGACAAGCTGATAATTTATCTGGGGCTTAAGGCTTCGGTTATAGCCGACAACAAAGCTGAGTTCAACTACTACTTTAATGAGCTATATAAAGCCGACAGCAATGAAGCCGGCTCAAACGACTTTCTGAACGCTGTAAAGGCTCTTTTCTTAAGCGAGGAGATAAATGACTCGCTGCTCGGGAAAATTGGAAAAATAACGGATGAAAACAGTTTCGAGCTTGTAATTGCACTTATAGATAAATATATGCTGAGGAAAAATAAGTTTCAGCTGCTGGAGGCTATCCCCTCAAATTTAAGAAACAGCTTCCATTACCTTAATTCGCTGGGGCTTGCATATTTCGAAAATGGAATGGAGAAGGAAGCCCTGAACGCGTATGAAATGTCTTTAACTTACGCAATCAAAGACCCGGCTTCAGTATTTTTCATGATCTCTATGTATGTCAATTCAGGCGATTTTATAAAAACCGATAAGCTTCTTTGCCAGGCAGAAAATTCATTTGCCTACCTGCCGGAAGTTGCGGCAAAACTAAAAATGGTAAAAAAACAGATTCAGGAGTTCATAAAATAAATTCTTATACAATAAACCAAGTACACGGAGGTAATAATGTCATCATTTCAAATTAACACGAACATTGGCGCGCTGGATGCATATAACGCTCTGAACAAGGCAAACTCTGAGGGCATGAAGGCTCAGCTTCGTCTTGCTTCGAGAAAGAGAATCAACTCTGTTGCCGATGACGTATCAGGCTACAACGTTGGAAAGTCTCTTGATTCAAAAGTTCAGCTCATGAAGTCAGCTCAGGGTAACATTGGTTCAGCAAAGAACATGCTTTCAACAGCTGAAAGTGCCCTTCAGCAGATAAAAGACAAGCTGACACAGATCAGAAGCTATGTTGCTGATGCAACCGATCCTACAAAAGACAGAACAGCTCTTGCTGACAACATCAAGTCTTTGGGTCAGGAAATTTCAAACATCATGTACTCAACAAAGTTCAACAACACCCAGCTTTTATCAGGTGCTTCGGCACTATCCTCAGTAGGTGCCGGCGGTGTTGGTACAAGTGCAAACCTGGGATCACTGGCAAACTCGTTCACATTCCAGACCGGTGCTGATTCTTTCGACAGAATTAACCTTGATTTTGCAGCCGGCCTTGCAAGCACAACCGGTACATCAATTTCAAACAGCGGATTCTCACTCTCAGTTGCTTCTGACATTGCAAATGCACTGAACAGTTTTGCCGTCCTTACGAGCACAGATGATGCTACTTCAGCTCAGGAAATTGCGAACCTGGCCAGCGTAACAACCATGACTTCAGGTCAGGCTGATGTATCATCAGCTATCGGAAAATTTGAAAAGCTTGTTTCTGATTCTTTAGGAAAGATCGGTAACTTCCAGCAGAGACTTGATGTAAAGGACGAGTACTTAACATCAGCTATCTCAAACGCCCAGGCCAGTGTAAGCCGCTTGTTTGACGCCGATATGGCAATGGAACAGCTTAACGCTACAAAGGCTCAGATAGGCGGACAGGTTGCAACCTCAATGCTCAGCCAGCTTAACTCTGCTCCTCAGAACATACTTCAGCTCTTTAAATAATCACCAAACGGGGCACGCTGAAAACAGCGTGCCTTTATATCTTAAATCTTTCTTTTCAGACTTCACTTTAAAAAATAAAATCTTTTTAAATTACAAGTACTAAACTTTTAATTTAAGGTGCCGATAGTAATATTGAGAATTAGATCTCATAATTCAAATTCAAACAAACACGGGCACGGATGCCCGTAAAAGAAAACAGACAAAATACATGGAGGTATTTTATGTCAACTTTTCAGATTAACACTAATATTGGCGCATTAAACGCTTACAACGCTCTTAACAAAGCTAATGCTGAAACTCAGAACGCTCAGCTCCGTCTGGCAACAAGAAAAAGAATCAACTCTGTTGCCGATGACGTATCAGGCTACAACGTTGGAAAGTCTCTTGATTCAAAAGTTCAGCTCATGAAGTCAGCTCAGGGTAACATTGGTTCAGCAAAGAACATGCTTTCAACAGCTGAAAGTGCCCTTCAGCAGATAAAAGACAAGCTGACACAGATCAGAAGCTATGTTGCTGATGCAACCGATCCTACAAAAGACAGAACAGCTCTTGCTGACAACATCAAGTCTTTGGGTCAGGAAATTTCAAACATCATGTACTCAACAAAGTTCAACAACACCCAGCTTTTATCAGGTGCTTCGGCACTATCCTCAGTAGGTGCCGGCGGTGTTGGTACAAGTGCAAACCTGGGATCACTGGCAAACTCGTTCACATTCCAGACCGGTGCTGATTCTTTCGACAGAATTAACCTTGATTTTGCAGCCGGCCTTGCAAGCACAACCGGTACATCAATTTCAAACAGCGGATTCTCACTCTCAGTTGCTTCTGACATTGCAACTGCACTGAACAGCTTCGCTTCTTTGACAACAACAGATGATGCTACTTCAGCTCAGGAAATTGCAAACCTGGCCAGCGTAACTTCCATGACTTCCGGCAAGGCCGACGTTAGTTCAGCTCTGGGTAAGTTTGAGAAGATCATCGGTGATGCTTTAGGAAAGATCGGTAACTTCCAGCAGAGACTTGATGTAAAGGATGAGTACTTAACATCAGCTATCTCAAATGCTCAGTCAAGTGTAAGCCGCTTGTTCGACGCCGATATGGCAATGGAACAGCTTAACGCTACAAAGGCTCAGATAGGTTCTAGTGTAGCTACTTCAATGTTGAGCCAGCTTAACTCTGCTCCTCAGAACGTACTTCAGCTCTTTAGGTAATAGTTAAATCAAACTGTTAATCAGCTGGGTTTAATTCTCGCACATTGCAAGCCCTCCTCTTTCACGGGAGGAGGGCTGTTCTAAAACATTAACATTTTTCATCGGGAACACTTATGTACAGCACAGCATATGCACGTCCGGCTTATAACAAAGCTAACCAGTATCTGGCAAAGGAAATACTTGAGGCTACACCGCAGCAGCTTTTAATAAAGATCTATGACTTTGCTATTGTTAACTGCCAGAAACACGATATGGTGAGGACTAATAATGCAATTCAGGAACTTATTAACTCTCTTAGTTTTGACAGGCCTGACGTCAGTGAAATTTCCAATGGTCTGCTGCGCCTTTACAAGTTCTGCCAGGATCAGATGAGACAACAGAATTATGACATAGTTCATAAAATTCTCTCTGAGCTCAGGGATACCTGGATGAGTGCATTTGAAAAAAAATAAAATAGCGAAATAAAAATTCCATAATGATCAATTTGAGGTAAATTATAAATGGCTATCGATGCATTAACAAGCTCAGGCATTGATTCTTTAATCAGCAGCTATACTGCTTCAGAGCAAAGCAGAATGATATCACCGCTGACTACAAGAAAAACAAGCTATGAAAATAAGATCTCAACCTATACAACTTTAAGCTCAAAACTCGATTCACTGAAGTCGCAGCTAAGTGACCTTAAAGCCACAGACAGCAGCTCACTTTTTGTCCCGACTATGACTGCCACACTTTCGAGCAGCTCATTCATGTCGGCCTCGGCCTCCTCAAAAGCAGTCCCGGGCAGCTACACCATGAGAGTTCAG
Organism: Ignavibacteria bacterium; assembly: GCA_025612375.1. Lineage (NCBI taxonomy): Bacteria > Pseudomonadati > Ignavibacteriota > Ignavibacteria > Ignavibacteria bacterium. The sequence goes on along the minus strand of JAAXKN010000005.1, from coordinate 172,142 downwards.
CAGCTGGCAAAAAACGACATTACAGTTTCCAGACAGGATCTGTCTTCGGCGGCAAAGCTGGCAAACGGGACGTATAACTTTCAGATTGTTTCCGGGACGACTACAAAAGATATCAGTGTTACAATTGATGACACGGTAACGGATTTTAAGAGCTCACTGCAGAAAATAAAGGATGCCATTAATTCACAGGCGCCCGAGATAGTTTCAGCCGCGGCATTTTCCCCCGACAGCACCACAAGCAGGCTTTCAATTACGTCAAAGAATATGGGGCTGGATAACAAGATCGTTCTTCAGGAAAAAGACGCCACCTCTTCGGCCATACTGGGTTACATGGGATATGCTTTGAATGCAGGCACTCCGCCCACGGTTGACCGCGATACTACAGTAAGTGACGGAACCTCGGGCTATATTTATGACAGCAGCCTCTTAAACGCTAAATTTAATTTCAACGGACTGGACTTTCAGAGAAGTTCAAATACAGTCAATGATGCTGTAGATGGTCTTACCTTTACACTTACAGCAGAGATGAAGGATACCGATCCGAATATTAATATTTCGGTTTCCACATCCACTTCTTCAGTAAGAACAAAGATTGAAAACTTTGTTACAAAGTTTAATGAAATTTACTACTATCTTAAGACAAACAGTTCCACTACTACAACCTCACGCGGCGCTCTGGCCGGAGATGCCACCACAATGTCGCTTCTGCAGAGCATGGCTAATGCCGCATACACGAGGGTTGACGGACTTTCTTCCGGTGTTCCTAACCGCTTAGGAGACCTCGGAATATCGTTTACCTCCACCGGGGGCTTAACAATTTCCGACAGCTCGAAATTGGACAAAATGATTTCAAACAACTTAAGTGACGTTGGTGCTATCTTTAATTCTACAAACGGCATTGCCACTACACTCTATAGCCAGGTAAACCGTTATGTTGGAACAGAAGGATATCTTGCTAAAGCCAATGCGTCATACAATAACACGGTAACGGACCTGGCAAGTAAGATAACTGCCAAGCAGACAAGCATCGATAAGAGTGCCGAGGTATTGAGGAGCAAGTACGAGGCTCTTCAGACGCAGCTGGCAACTCTTCTTACAGCTTCCAGCATGTTCACGGGTACAACCACAGATTCATCGAGCTACTTCTAAAGATGAAAACCCTGGAATTGAAAATATTGGAAATAAGTTCTATTTTGCAGGAGCTGCTCTCTGCATTGGACGGGCTCAATGACGAGAATTTTGAGGCCACAATGGGCGTAGTTAACGCAAAAAAGCGCAGAATTGACGAAATTAAACTCCAGCTTAAATCAACCTATGAGCCGGAAATGCTTAGCAAATATGAACCTGGGCTCATTAAATTGACTAAACAATTGTCAAATAAATTCGATAATATTATTACTAAGGTTAAAACTGAACAGAACGCTATCGGTCTGGAACTTAAAAATATCCAAAATAAAAAGAAATTAGTAAACTATAACAGGTGAAAAAGTTGGAAATTAAAGGGATATCGAACAATTATTTTTCTTTGCAGGAAACAAGAAAAACACAGGCTGTCCCGGCTGAAAACGTAAAAAAACAGGATAAACTTGAAATCTCCAGCGAGGCTAAAATCTTGCAAGCTAAAAACACAAATATAAAGGACCTGACGCAGATTAAGCAGAAGGTAAAAGAGAACTTCTACAATTCACCTGAGGTTCTCAGCACAACGGCTACAGCCATCATGAAGGATCTGAAAATAAAGTAAAACGAAATTATCTAAAGGCGGATTTTAAGCTTTCGGGTCCGCCTTTAGATAAATTCCTCTCCATTTGCCCCTGGAAATAATGCCGGAAACCCATAAATTAATCACCTTTAGACCCCCATCAGAGATAAACTACAGAGTTGCATATTATTATTAATTTGGCTAATATTAGAACCGTTATTTAAAAAGTGTTTAATATTAACCATTTTACAACTGAAAAAGAGGGCTTTTTTACCTCTTCGTCGCGGTTTCTGCAGACTAATATAAAAAATTAAATGCTCATCTTGTGTGGGCTTATGCATAAATGTGCGAAATAGTGCAGAATTCCCGGTTTTTCAGGAAATCAACTTGTTAAAGTTTATTCAGCGCTTCATGAGTATATAATGATGATGCATAACGAAATACAGGATAATAAGCTTCAGATTTTGGGTAAACTGGCCGCCAGCCTGGCTCATGAAATCAGGAACCCGCTTTCGGCAATAAAGCTGAATCTGGATTTTGTCAGTATGTCGGATATCAGTCCCGAGGTTAAGGAATCCATAACGGCATGCATGGAAGCTGCCAAAAGGATCCAGGCGATTGTAGAGACCACGCTCGACTTTTCACGCAGCACTCTAAGCGATTGTTTTCCGCAGTCGTTAAATGAGGTGGTTACGCTGGCAGTGGAAATTATGAGTGCCAGGGCCAAGATACTAAATATAGAGGTTGCTGCCGAATTGGAAACTGACCTGCCCAAAATTTACTTTAACAAGAATAAGATCCTTCAGGTTGTACTAAATTTAATGACGAATGCCTTTGAGGCTATTGAAAAAAACGGCAAGGTAAGCCTTAAGACCTACCGTGAAACTATGGACGGAAATAATTTTGTCACGCTTGAAGTCCAGGATACGGGCAAAGGGATCAGCGAAGAGAATAAGGAAATGATCTTTAATGATTTCTATACAAATAAAAAAGAAGGAACGGGCCTGGGCTTAAGCGTATGCCGTTCAATTCTTGATGAATTTGGCGCCACTATCAGTTTTACCTCAAGCCTGGGCGAGGGGAGCCGCTTTTACGTGAGATTTAATCCTAATATAAATGGTGTTATAGAATGAAGTTAAACGTACTTATTGTTGATGATGATAATTTAATTTGCATGTCCTTAAAAAAGGTTCTTGTCAAGATGGGTTATGAGGTGGAAACCTGCATGGAAGGCGAAAAGGTGCTTGAAACGGTTGCCGATTTCCAGCCTGACGTGATCCTTCTGGATATATATCTGACCAGCCATAACGGCCTGGATATACTGAAGCTGCTTCAAAAGGATTTTTACCAGATACCGGTTGTTATGATTACAGGATACTCGGACGTTAAGATAGCCGTTTCGGCCATGAAAGCAGGGGCCTTCGACTTTCTGCTTAAACCGATAGACCTTGAACAGCTGCAGATCGTACTCGACAAGTGCACCGATCACCTGAAACTCAAGTCGGAAGTTGAGAAGCTGCACTCACTGATAAAAGAAGATGAGATAAGCCGGGAGTTTTTCGGCCGCAGCAAGCCGATTGTACGTGTAATAAACCAGGTGGAACGCCTTGCGCAGAGCGGAGACACAACAATTCTGCTGGAAGGCGAAAGCGGAACGGGCAAGGAAGTCTTTGCAAAGTTTATTCATCAGCAGAGCCCAAGAAAAAATAACGCATTTATATCAATAAACTGTGCTGCAATTCCCAAAGAGCTGGCAGAAAGCGAGCTCTTCGGCCACGAAAAAGGCGCTTTTACGGGAGCAGCCCAGAAAACAAAACTAGGGAAGTTTGAACTGGCCGACGGCGGAACAATACTGCTGGATGAAATCGGCGAGCTCTCGCTGGACCTTCAGGTAAAGCTCCTGCGCGTTCTTCAGGAAAGAACATTCTACCGCCTGGGAGGCGAGAAAGAGATTTCGGTTAACGTAAGGGTAATTGCCGCAACAAACAGGAATCTCGAGGAGGAAATAAAAAGAGGCAATTTCAGGGAAGATCTCTATTACCGCCTGAACGTTGCAAAGGTAATTATTCCTCCAATGCGCGAAAGGAAAGAGGATATTCCTCTGCTTGCATACAGGTTCTTAAGAGAATTTGAAGTGAAGTTCAACAAGAAAATTAAAGGCATTGATGACGATGCCCTTACATTCCTGGAGAACCAGTACTGGAAAGGAAATGTAAGAGAGCTCAGAAATACAATTGAACGCGCTGTTCTTATGCTTGACGGCGATGAGCTGAAGGAGCAGCATTTCAGCTTTCTTTCAACCGGTAAAGCTCCAGCGGCAGAGGACGACAAGTTTATTCTGAAAATTCCTGCCAAGGGCGTCGGTATAGACCTCGTACTGAGGACTCTTATTCTAAAGACGCTTGATATAACCAAGGGTAATCAGGTTAAAGCCGCAAAAATTCTGGGGCTTTCCCGCTCAAAACTGCGCTACAGAATGGAACAGCTTGAAATTGAAGTGACAAAAAAAATCGAATAGCCCTCAGAGCCTGCCAATAGCTTTTGTCAAAAAACACCCGAAAAAAATTATTTCTCCGGGGGATTTTCACCTCCGGAGAGCTTCAAATTGTTTTAATAATAACAATTTTTTATTTAACTTTGCGGGTGCCTTTCCGATAATATATCGGAAAGATGGTCTTTATGACTTTTGTAATGTTCGGAATGTTTCGGCTTTCGGAATGATGGTGTAAAATTTATGGGTCCCCGGTCTATTACTTTCATTTGAGGACAATGTTAAAAAAAATTTTACTTGTTGAAAATTATGCCTCTTCCGGTAACGGCCTTCAGCATTTTCTGGAAGAATTAGGATATAAAGTTTATCCTGCGCTGTTGTCAGATAAATCCGATTTCGAGAAAATTGAAAAAGATCCAAAGGATCTGATATTTTCTTATGTGACGGAAGACGCACCGAAGGAATTTGTTGCCTATAATGAGGAACTTGCCTCCCGGCTAAATGTGCCCGTAATGTATTTCTGCGATAAAAAGAACGGACACAATATATTCAGCTCCTTTTCAGTTGACTCCCAAAGAATTGTATCCTCTCAAATAAAGATTCAGGACCTGGGTAATGTAATAGACAAGGTCTGGCTCGAGCACAAAAAAGACAGGCTTAACAGACAGGCTGAGGCGCAAAAGTACAATTCTTTTAACTTCCTTAGCCAGGGTGCCATTGCAACCGACGCAAAAGGATTAGTTATATTTCTTAATTCTGCTGCTTCCAAAATAACGGGCTACACACCTTCAGAAGCCATGGGCAGAATGCTTAGGGACATTTTCCCTTTATCTTCCATTCCGCAAAAGTCAAACAACCTTTTTGCCGCCATGAATGGTGAGATATCGCTGAACTCTTCGGGATACGCAGTAATTACCTGCAGGAAAGGGGCCTTCAAAACCATTGAATATAACTATGACCCGATTTATGAAGCCGGCCGCTCTTCCCAGGGCGCAATTTTAACTTTCAGGGATGTTACGGAAAAGCTGAGAAAAGAAAAAGAAGACAGCTTAAAGTTTGAATTTGCCATTCAGCATTCGCACGATATAATTTTTATGACTGACAAAGGTGGCAGCATAAATTATGTCAACCCCAGGTTTGAAGAGTTCTACGGCTATTCCAAAGAGGAAGTACTTGGCGGCAATGCCGAACTGCTTAAAAGCGGAATGATGTCTGAAGAATTCTACAAAGAGTACGAAGAAAAACTCCTTGCCGGAAAAAACATTAATGAAGAGTTTATAAATAAGATAAAGTCGGGCGATTTTGTAACTGTTGAAGAAAGTACAAGTCCCATTTACGACTGGGACAATAAAATTGCGGGCTACATCTGCATTCAGCGCGACGTAACAGAAAAGAAGCAGAACGATGAGCTTTTAAGAAGGGCTTACGACAAGGCTGAGGAATCGGATAAACTTAAAACTGCCTTCTTAAACCAGATGTCGCACGAGATAAGAACGCCCCTGAATTCAATTCTCGGCTTCATGTCTCTCATGGAAGAAGAACTGGTCAACAAGGGCATCGGTGATCTGGTATTGTACTTCAATTCTATCAATCGTTCCTCAATGAGGCTTCAGAGAACCATTGAAGACATACTTGCCATGTCGAGTATTCAGATCGGTAACTATTATACATCTTTATCCAAAATAAATCTGGAAAGTGTACTGCAGCTTCTGATGAAGGATTTCAGCTCGCTTGCCTCGGAAAAAAATCTCGGCTTCAGGCTTGAGAATAACAGTGCTGAGGCGGTAGTAGACGGTGACAGCTATACAATAATACAGTCCTTCCAGCATGTAATTGATAATGCCCTGAAGTTTACAAACGAAGGGGAAGTAAAAATTTCTATTTACGACAAAGACGGCCTGACGTGCGTAGACGTCATTGACACGGGCATCGGAATTTCCAAAGAATACATGGAAAAACTCTTTAAGCCTTTCTCTCAGGAAGAGATAGGCTACAACAGGCGCTACGACGGCAACGGCCTTGGGCTTGCCATAACGAAAGAGTACCTGAGGATGAATCATGCCGATGTGTATGTTAAAAGTGAAAAAGGAAAAGGAAGCACATTTACCTTCGTTTTTTATGGTCCTGAAAGTGAGGAGCAGTCTCTCTGAGAAAATAACCGAATATTCAAATATTTCCCTTTCAATATTCTTCTTTTGAAAAAATTCTTCCAAAGAATCCTTAAAAAGTTTCCTTTTTAATTGGCAAAAGAATTTTTTTTTTCTCATTTTCACGTTAACAATTTACGGAATGCACCGATAATAATAATGGAACAAACTATTTGGAGTGGAAAATGCTGAAAGTGTACATTGTCAGTTCTACCAAAGTTCTTCAACTATTCTTCGTAATAATTTTACTAAGTGCTGCCGGCCATTATTCTTTTGCAAACGAAAAAGAATTTAACATCAATTACATGCCTGTAAATATTTCCGAGCAGGGGGATCAGTATCTGGCTTTTGCAGAAGTCATGCCCGAACCTGTTGGCGGGCTTCAGTCTATTTATAAAAAAATAGTATACCCGTCAATTGCAAAAAGTGCCGGCCTGGAAGGAAAGGTTTACGTCCTCATTTTTATTAATGAAAGAGGCGGCGTAGATGACGTAAAGGTTGTTAAAGGTATAGGCGGAGGGTGCGAAGAAGCTGCAATTCAGGCCATTAAGGGTGTAAAGTTCACACCCGGAAAAAATGGCGGGGCGCCTGTAAAGGTAAAATTATCTCTTCCGATTTCATTTAAATTAAAATAAACTAATTAATCCTTAGACGGTGTTGGAATGAGCTGGTTAAAAAACTTAAAGTTTGTGCGTAAAATTCAGGGCGGCTTCTTTGCTTTGGCTGCCATCTCTACACTCATTGTTATTGTCGGCTACACGCAGCTAAGCCAGATGTCGAAAACAAAAGACAGGATTTTCAGCGAATATGTAGGCCCCCAGCAGAAGATCAATGACATATACTCGGATTTCCAGAAAATCCAGTTTATAATGATGCAGTTCTCTATGAAAGAGTTTGCTTCGAAGTTCAGTGAGAATGTTAAGGAGTATAACACCTACAGGGGACACATCGATAAGACGCTTGATTCTCTTACCAAAGCTGACCTTAAGAATGAGGAAATTACAAAAGGCTTAAAGCAGGTAAAAACTGAATGGGGCGACTATAAGATGCTGGTGGCAGATGCCATCCAAAGTGCATCTGTAACCCAGGCATATGAAATGGCTGCCGATATTGCAACAACTTCAGGTGAGGAATACGGGCAGAAACTGCAGGGCCATTTTGAAAGCATGGGCAAGCTCCTTAAAGCGAAGGCAAGCGATCTTGATAACTCGGCTGACACGACGGCAAAGGTTGCAATCTATCTTACTTTGCTAGGCTCCATCTTTGGAACACTGGTATTCTGCTTCTGTGTCTTCTACCTGGCACCCGCAATTACAAAGCCGATAAATAAACTTAAGGAAGTTGTAAGAGAGTTTACGCTCGGCAATTACGATTTTGACATCGTAACCGAATCAAAGGATGAGGTTGGCGAGCTTTCAGACATGCTGGTAAACCTGAAGGAAGCCCAGGTTGAAAAGATTTATGCCGCAGAGCAGATTGCAGCAGGCAATATGCTGAGAGTAAAGCCGGCTTCCGGCAAGGATGATCTGGCAAAAGCCTTTAACAATGAAGTTGACACAATTGAGGCAATTCTTAACGAAGCAAACCTCCTTGTGGAAGCAAACAGCCAGGGCAATTTAAGCCTGAGGGGCGACGTTACGAAGTTCTCAGGCGGCTGGGGCAAGCTTATTGAAGGCGTCAATTCAATTCTGGATGCAATTGTTGCTCCGCTGCAGGAATCTGCCTCGGTGCTCTCGGTAATGGCCAAGGGCGACTTTACGGTTAAAATTGCAGGCGACTATAAAGGAGATTATCAATTAATTAAAGATAACGTCAACGTACTCGTTGAATCTTTGAATTCTGCTCTTGCAGCTGTTGCTGAAAGCGCATCAGCTGTAGCAAGTTCATCTTCACAAATTTCTTCAAGCTCTGAAGAAATGGCTGCCGGTGCTCAGGAACAGACACAGCAGTCGGCAGAGGTGGTTACTTCTGTTGAGGAAATGACAAAGACCATTCTGGAGAGTAACCGTCATGCAACGGCTGCGGCAGAAACCTCCAGGCAGTCAAGCACTAACGCTCAGAAGGGCGTTCAGAAAGTTGAAGAAACAAAGAAGGGTATTGATAAAATTGCCACATCCGCGGGACAGACCGGCGTTATCATCAACTCACTCGTCAGGAAGACGGACCAGATAGGCGAGATTGCACAGGTAATTGACGACATTGCAGACCAGACAAACCTGCTTGCACTAAACGCCGCAATTGAGGCTGCGCGTGCAGGTGAGCAGGGACGAGGTTTTGCTGTCGTGGCCGACGAGGTAAGGAAACTTGCCGAACGTACGACTAAGGCTACAAAGGAAATTGCCGATACAATCAAGATGATACAGAAGGAAGCCAAGGAAGCCGATAAGTCTATGGAAGATGCAAACCACGCGGTAAAGGATGGTATCAAGCTTACAGACGAGGTGGATGAGGCACTTAAGGAAATTCTCTCCGGTGCCGGTGAAGTAAATTCAATGGTTTCTCAGGTTGCCGATGCAAGTGAAAAACAATCCTCGGCAGCTGAACTTATCAGCAGAAATATTGAAGCCATCAGCACCGTTACACAGCAGTCGGCAGACGGCATACAGCAGATTGCACGCGCGGCAGAAGACTTAAGCAGACTTACAGTAAACCTGCAGGATCTGGTTGCCAAGTTTAAGATCACCTCGGGGAAACCCGGTTCTGTGAAAAAGCTTCAGCAGAAAAGCTACATGCTGGAGAAAAGCGGCCTTTCATAGGTGACAAGCTCATTTAAGTCATAAAAAAAGCGCTTCTGCAATCTTTGCTGAAGCGCTTTTTCTTTATTCACCATTATATTTTAAGTTATTCAGAGTAATCCAGCAGAATGGATTTTGTCTGTCCGCACGTGCAGACAAATTTTATCTCTTTAATATTTTCGTTTTTATCTTTTTTCAGAATTATTTTCACTCCGTCGTGGCTGTCTTCTTCAACAGAAACCTTAACGTTGCCCGAGATCTTTGCCTCACTTCCCTTGATCAGATTTCTTGATTTTTTGGGCACGTAAGAAATCTCATTAAAAACGTAATCTTCAAAATCATCTTTGCTCATATCTTCCTTCGTTCAATTATTATCAATTTATTAAACAACTGCCTTATTTACTATTTCTGCAATTTTCTCCAAAGGCGCTATTACGTCGGCATATCCGGCATCAACAACAGCCTTCGGCATACCGTAAACAACGCAGCTTTGTTCATCCTGTGCCACTGTGTATCCGCCCATGGTCTTCAGCTCTTTAATTGCCTCAAAGCCGTCCTTGCCCATACCGGTCATAATTATTCCAAGTGTGCTTTTGCCGTAGACCTTCAGGACAGAACTCATCATCACATCTACCGAAGGGCGGTGAAGAGTTGTAGCTGGAGCCTCCGAAATGTCTATTACAACGCTTCCTGTAGCGGTTTTCTTTGCCGTCATATGAAAGCCTCCCGGTGCCAGATAAACGGTCCCGTTTTTTACAGTTTCATTGTGCTCGGCTTCCTTTACTTCCAGGTTGCTCATTGAGTTTAACCTGTCTGCAAGCGACTTTGTAAACTTCGGCGGCATGTGCTGCACAATAAACATCGGGCAGTTTATATTCTTTGAGAGCTCGGGTACAACTTTCTGGAGCGACATCGGACCGCCCGTTGAAACTCCGAGGGCAATTGCCCTGTAGCCCGCCCGTGGAAGAGACCTTAAGGGGGCGTTCAGGCTTTGAGCCGGACGGCTTTCGGAGGGTGAAAAGTTTTGTATTCTTCTCAGCCTCATTTGTACCGACTTCTGCCTTACAATCTCTTTTACCTTTCTAATAAGGTCTTCCTTTATTTTTACAATGTTAACGCTTACATAAGAAAGCTCCTTGGGGATGAAGTCCACTGCTCCAAGCTCCAGGGCCTTTAATGTTGCCTCTGCACCCTCGGTTGTAATAGAACTGACCATTATAACCGAAGTCGGGCATTCTGCCATTATTTTTCCCAGGGCGGTAAGGCCGTCCATCCTCGGCATTTCAATATCCAGCGTAACAATATCAGGCCTTTTTTCCTTAATCAGGTTAAGCCCGTCCAGGCCGTCGCGTGCTGTTCCTATTACTTCAATATCGCCGTCCGACTCCAGCATTATGGAAAGCGATTTCCGCATAAATGCCGAGTCGTCTACTACTACAGCTCTGATTTTATTTAACAATTTTCATCCGTCAAATTATTTATTAACTCACCGACGTCAACGATCATAACAACCTTTCCGTCTCCCATGATTGTCGATCCCGCGATGCCCTGGATATTACCGAGATAGTTTCCTAGCGATTTTATAACTACTTCTTTCTGTCCAACCAGTTCATCAACTCTTAGGCCGAATCTTTTTTCTGCAATTCCTACCACAACTACATACTGCCACTTGCTTTCTGAAGCCGCCTGAGTGTCGTCGTAAAGAAGCTTGTCTATCCTGATTAAGGGCAGTACGCTGTCTCTTATCCTTATAACTTCATTCTGGTTAATTGATTTAATCTCTTCGTTTGAAACCCTCACTACCTCAACAACTGAGTTGAGCGGAATTACAACGGTTTCCGAATCGACCTTTACAAGCAGTCCCTGTATGATAGCCAGTGTAAGGGGGAGCTTTATAATTATTTTTGTTCCGCGGTCAACTTCCGATTCAATATTTATGAGGCCCCGGAGCTTTGCAACGTTTGTTTTAACCACATCCATTCCGACGCCGCGGCCCGAGATGTTTGAAACGACTTCAGTAGTTGAAAACCCGGGAATAAAAATGAGGTTATAAGCCTCCTGGCGCGAAAGTTCATTTGCCCTTTCCCTCGTAATAAGACCCTTGCTTACGGCCTTTTCCTTCAGGACTTCAGTATTAATGCCTTTTCCGTCATCTTCAATTGTTATAATGATGTTGTTGCCTTCATGCTCGGCTGAAAGAGTGACCGTTCCTTTGGGGTCTTTTCCTTTCTGGAGCCTAACCTCGGGGGATTCAACACCGTGGTCCACCGCATTTCTTACAAGGTGCACCAAAGGATCGTTGATCTCCTCAATGAGGGTCTTATCAAGCTCTGTTTCCTCGCCGTTTATTACAAGCTGTATATCCTTTTTAGTTTCTTTTGCAAGGTCTCTTACAAGGCGGGGGAAGCGGTTAAAGACCTTCCCTATTTTAATCATTCTGGTTTTCATAACAGCAAGCTGCAGCTCTGTGGTCATAAGGTCAATCTGCTTAGAAGCCTCAGCCATATCACGTGCCAGCTTGGTGCCTTCATATTCAAGAGCCACTTCGGCATTAACCTGGGTAAGACGGTTTCGTCCCAAGACCAGTTCAGAGACAATATTAAGCAGGTCGTCCAGTCTTTCAACGTCAACACGAATTGTATTATCTGTCTGCTGGCGTGTGCCTGCGGCTTTTACGGCAGCTGTCTCGGTTGAAGGTTCTTCTTCTTTTGCGTGGATGGCTGTTTCTGCCGGGGCAGCTTTGGGGGCCTCAGCCTTCTGAGGCTCAGGTGTGCTGCTTTTTTCTTCTTCGGCAGCTTTCGGCTTTGGAGCTGTGGGTTCTGCTTTTTTGCCGGTTTCAAGCTCTTTATACAGGACTTCAAGCTGTTTTATGATGTCATCAATCTCAATGTTTTCATTGTGGTTGGTTTCAATTGTCTCAAGAAGATCCTTAATTCTGTCGAATGCGCCCAGTATACCGTCCATCAGGTCGTCGTTGAGATGGGCTTCACCTTTCCTGAGTTTATTAAGAATATCCTCGGCCCTGTGTGTAACCATTGTAAGCTTTTCGAGTCCCAGAAAGCCGGAGGTACCCTTCACTGTATGAAACGACCTGAAGATGGAATTCAGAAGATCCCTGTCATCCGGTGTTTTTTCAATTTCAACCAATTCAAGGTCCAGCTTTTCAAGAATTTCCTTTGTCTCAACAATAAAACTGTCGAAAATCTCCTGCATTTCAGGATCATTCAGCATTGAAGAAAGTAAATCTGATTCCATAATTATAATCTTTGTGAAAATTAATTTTCAAATTAAAGTAAAATAAAAGGCGAAAACAAGTTCCGCCTGATAGAAAGATACAATAAACTGCGCCCGCAGTTTTTTTATAGCTGGCTTTACTTTCAGGAGAACAATTTATCTATTTCAGCCTGAGAAGCTTTTTCCATATTAATTACAGCGTCAACCATATCCTGGCGGTTGTCGTTTTTGTTATAGCTGGCATTAGGGTCAAAGGTTGCGCCCTGAGGAGCCTGAATGCCGCTTCCAGAGGAAGGGGCCGCAGCAGCGGAATTAAATTCCTCAATCTGTGTGTCGTCAATATCCTGTATTAAAGAAGCCAGCTTTTCCTGAACGGAGTCTATCAGGTGATCTACGGCAGCCAGCTGCTGAGATGTAATATCCTGAACCTGTAGTGACAGGGTGATATTATAGGAATCGTCCTTGATTTTCGGGAACATAGTGGTAATTTCTTCGATATTTTTCTTTGTCGATTCTATTGCTGAATATTCTTCAAGGAGCTTGCCTGCATCAGAATTTCCTGAAAGGAGGTTCTTTAGTTTTTCAAATATTTCATCCTTTTTGGCTTCGGCTTCATTTATTGCCTGAAGCTTGCTTTCAATTTTATAGACATTACTAGAAATTGCGTCTACAAGGTCAAGTATCTCTGTAGTTGCCAGTTCAGTAGCGTTTGTAACGTTATTAATCTGATCGGAGGCCTTAGGTATCTTAGCTGTTGAGTCTGCAATAGAATGATTTATATTTTCCAGAAGGGGGACAGTTTCCTGCATGAAATCCACCAGGCTCTGCAGAACAGGAACAACCTTCTGTCCGTACTGGAAGAGGACTTTCACATCGTTAAGTTTATCAAATAACTGGGACATATTTAAGTTTTTCATGATGATTCCTATTGAACGTTAGCAAGAATTTGGTCTATTTTCTCTTTCAGGATCTGAGGGGTAAAAGGCTTAATTACATAGTTTGACACCTTGGCCTGCAGGGCCTCGATGATATCTTCTTTTACTCCGCGCGTGGTTACCATAAGTATCGGCAGTTTTGTGTATTTGTCATCTGCCCTGATTGCCTTGGTGAGTTCCAGGCCGGTCAGTTCCGGCATATTCCAGTCGGTGATTACAAAATTTATTTCCGCATCGGCGGCCAGTTTTGCCAACGCATCTTTCCCGTCAACAGCTTCAACTATATTGTCATAGCCTAAATTCTTAAGGGAATTGGCAACTATGCGGCGCATGGTAACGGAATCGTCGACGACAAGAAATTTTAAGGACATATTTATACCTCTAGTTTAGATATTTAGATACTTCATAATGAATTCTTTTTGGGTCAAACGGCTTTACCAGATAGGAACTGGCGCCGTAGCTCATACCTTTTTCAACATCTTCGCTCCCCGAAAGTGAGGAAAGTATGATAATAGGAATATCCTTGTATTCCTCGTTTCCCCTTATGGTCTTGATGAGTTCAAAGCCGTCCAGGTTCGGCATATTAAGATCTGTTATTACAAGATCAATTTTATGTGCAGGAAGTTTTTCCATGGCCTCCATGCCGTCGCATGCCGAAACCACTTCGAAGCCGTGCATGGTAAGCGAAAAGGAAACAAACTTCCTTATCGTGGGGGAATCATCAGCTATTAAGATGACCTTTTTCATTTTATCTTTATTACTCCTTCTTATAACCTATTGTTTTGGGATAGCTGATCAGCTTAAATGCTTTTGATATTCCATGCAGGGTCTCGGAATATCCTATAAACAGGTATCCGCCTTTGTTCAGGGAGTTATATAAATGTGAAACAACCTTGACCTTAGATCTTACGTCAAAATAGATCAGTACGTTGGCACAGTAAATAATGTCAAAATTAAGCATACTCTTCATACTGAGGTCGTCATAAAGATTCATCAGCCTGAAAGAAACCATGCTTTTTATCGCCGGGTCGACCTCGTAATTGCTGCCATAGGTTTTGAAATATTTTTTCAGGTAATAAGGCGGGGTATTCCTGATGGAATAATCCCTGTAGGTGCCTTTCCTTGCAGTGTCAATCATGGCCTGATTAATGTCGGTCCCGACAATTTCAAAATCCAGCATCGGGTAGCGCGGTTTAACGAGGTCGGTCAGCGTTATTGCAAGCGAATATGCCTCTTCGCCCGATGAAGATGCAGCGCTCCAGATCCGGATCTTGTTCCGCCCGAACTTTTTCTGCGAGCTGAGCAAGTCGGGAATTACAGAAGTAACCAGGACGTCGAGCTGAGGCTGATTTCTGAAGAAGAATGTTTCGTTAATTGTAATGGCTTCAAAAAGATATCTCTGTTCACTTAGACGGTCCGGGTGATATTTCACAAAATCGAGATAAGCGTCGAAGGAATCGAGTCCTAAGAAGCCAATCCTTTTCTGAAGCCGGCTCTCCAGCAGATACTTCTTGTTATCCTGGAAATAAATCCCGCATAGATCGTATATGTATTTTCTCCAGTTTTCGAAGGACTTGTCGGGCAGTGCGATGGTATTTCTCGGGAAACCCAGACTTCCGTTCTGCTGCAGAAAGTTATTTAAGTCCGCATTGGAAGGATTGCTCATAAATCTATTCGGTCTTAGTTGTTGAATCAGTTACACCCCGCTGAGCTAAAATCCATGCGGCACGTTCTCTTATCATCACTTCCTGGTCCTGTGCCATAGTCTTTAACATTTGATTAACTTTCGGGGTAAAAATATTTTCTGTCATTTCGAGAACTTTCAGCCTGTTCCAGATATTGTCGTCCTCAATCATTGAATCTATAAAAAGCAGTGCATAGTCCACATTAATTAAAAACAGCAGTTCAATTGCTGTTTTTCTTGCCTCCTCATCCGGGTTGGAAAGGCAGAGTGCAACCGAATCGCTGAGGCTGCGTCTTTCAAGTTCGCCCAGCGAATTGAGCGTTGAGGCAGAATCAGATTCTGTTAAGTCCTTAAGGAGCCAAAGCAGGCTGGTCAGGTTTGAGGGGCTGTGCCTTATGGCATCCGGGAGCTTGGAATATAAAAGTCTTGCGTATTTATAGAAAGCGGGCCTGATGCTCTGGTCGATCTCGGCGTCCTGGCCATAGATTCGAATAAGCGTATCCATTATTTCTTTATCGTCAAAGATGGTAATAAGGCTTGCTGCGGCCTTCTTGTATCTTGGTTCTGCGTCTGTCAGTGTATAAACAATAGAGTTCTTAATGTTTTCATCGAAGGGAAGTTCCAGATTGAACTTTTCCTTCAGCTCATAAAGGGACCCGATTACGGGCCATATGAGGGGTCCTGTAATCTTTCTTAATTCGGAGAGCAGGAAATAAAATGTTGTCTCTCCTCCCAGGTGTCCCAGGCTTTCTATAATTGAAAACTTTGTAAGGGGGTCTTCAACCGGATATTTCGACAGTATAAAATCCAGAGCCTCGCTGGAATTCATTTTCCCCAGCGCTTCGGCAATTGTGGGCTTATAGAGTTCGTTGCTTTCATAAAAATTGATTAAATCAGGAATTGCCTCGGAATATCCAATGTTACCCAAAGCCTCAACGCATGAAAGAATAACGTTGTCGTTGGCGCTTGAATGCAGCACCTGAAGAATTGCCGGCACCGGCTTAGGGCTGCCGATTAAGCCCATTATATCGATTAAAAATTTCTGGTCGTCGTCGTTTGCTTCCTGCAGGTATTCTGTCATTGCATCCAGGCTGCCGTCTTTTATTCTTAAGAGGATTTCCCCGGCCATATTTCTTAAGGCGATATCGGCTGAAGAAATAAAAGGAACGACATACTTGGGGATCAGGGGGTTGGCATTAAATATTAAGGTGAATGATGCGGAATCCCTCACGCCCTTATCAGGATCCAGGAGCATATTGCTTAAAATCTTAATCCCCTCTTCATCAAGCTCCTTACTAATGAGGTCTTCAACTGCCATCCTTCTTTCCGAAGGATTTTGTGAACTCAGCATTCTGAGCTCATTTTCACTCAGGTAACTAAAATTATTCATTCTTGGAGTAGCCTTTTCAATAGACAAAGTGATTTGTAACTCTGCATTTGTTTACTAATCTGGTTTGGACTTTAATTCCTAAAACTTTGAAGGTTTCAGACAAGCCGCAGATAAAAGCCGGATAAATAAACTTCCCCTAGTCCATTATCGGAAAATATGTTACGAAATTTAGGCAAAATTAACAGTTTATAATATAGATAGCAAAAAAAACTTACTCTCAGGTGCAGCTTTGCACCTGAAAAACCGCTCCGGAATGAGAGGGCAAAAATCCGGTATCAAAAATAGTGCATAATAATTTGCACTTGTTTATATATAGCCAATTGTGAAGCGGATCATCTTCTATTTTAATGGAATTGTAAGTTCCTTCTCTGGCATTACATTTGCCTTTATAAGCCTGAATAAAAAAAGAATTAAAATGTCTCAGCCGGTTGAAAAATCATTAATAAGAATGCTGGACTACTGCACACAGAAGCAGAAGGTGCTCAGCAGGAACATTGCCAATATTGGAACAGAGAACTATCAGAGAGAGGATATAAAGTTTTCTGATGTTCTTTCGGATAACATGTCATCTGTACTAAAGACGACAAACCCGAAGCATTTCCCGGTCAAGGACGGGCTGGATCCGGAAAACAAATTCGAGATTGAAACAGACAAGAGCAAGGATCTGAGTTCCGGAATGAATAATGTTGACATTGACACTGAAATGGCCGAGATGGCTGAGAATACACTTAAATATAAGTTCGCATCGAAAAAAATGGGTGATTATTTCAAACTGATTCAGGAAGTAATTAAAAACGGGAGCGGTCATTGAAAATCAGCGATAACTTTTTCGGCATAAAGATAAGTGCCATGGGCCTCAGCCTGCAGAGAAAGAGAATGAACCTGATCTCGGAGAACATTGCAAACACCAATACAACAAAGACACAGGACGGCACGCCTTATCAGAGAAAGTTCCTGGTGGTAAAGCAGGATAAGACTCCTCTTGAGGGCGCAGACTACAACCCTAACGGCCTGCAGGGCGGCGTGCTTAGAATGGACACAACAAATCCCGACCATATAGCAGCAGCGCCGCAGCAGGAGTTCCCTCCTGAGGATTCCAGGACGGGACTTAAGGGCGACGTTGTAAAGGATCAGAAACAGGGGGATATGGTCTATATGCCCGAGCACCCCGATGCAGACACTGACGGTTATGTGCACATGCCTAATGTAAATATAGTAACTGAAATGGTTGACATGATAGCAGCTACAAGAAGCTATGAATCGAATCTCACGGCTTTGAATTCTTCAAAACAGATGGCCAAGGACACCCTGGAGATATAAATGAAAATTTCTACTAACAACATCGGCAATTACGGCCCGGGCTATACACAGCAGGTGAAGGCAAAGCCCAGGATTAACAATGAGGCTGCCATAGGCTCTCTGCAGAAAAATGAAAAGATCAATAATGAGGAAAAGAACTTTTTCATTAATCTCTATCCCGAAAATAAAAAAGAAATAACGGATTATCATTTTTACCAGAAGTCAGGCAAGATGTCGGGTGTTGCACTTGGATCTTTGTTCGATAAGAGAGGATAAAAATGAAAATAGGCGCAATTCAAAACATATTCAGGGAAATACCCAGGATTGAAGAGACCGGCAAGAAAGACAATGCCGGATTCTCTGAAATGCTCACCTCCTTTATCGGTGACGTCAACCAGGATCAGATTTTGGCATCGAATAAGACAAAGGACTTTGCCGACGGCAAGAACGTGGAGCTGCACGAGGTTATGGTTGCCGGTGAAAAGGCAAAGACCAGCCTTGAGCTCCTGATGGAAATCAGGAACAAAGCTGTGGATATGTATAAAGAATTAACCAGGATACAAGTATAGTGGATAAGAAAAATTCGGTTCAGGCTTTACTCGGAATATTCAATAAGCTCTCACTTCAGCAGCGCCTGATCATTGGGGGTGTTGTACTTGCTACAGTTATTCTTCTGGGTTTTATATTATTTGCTTTTAACGAGCCCAACTATTCAGCGCTTTTTACAAACCTTGCGCCTGAGGATGCCTCCAAGGTTGTTGAACACCTGACCAGTCAGAAAATACCCTATAAGATTGAAGACAACGGGCAGACGATCAGGGTTCCCAAGGAAAAGGTTTACGAAACCAGGCTTGCCCTTGCAGGCAAAGGAATTCCGAGCTCAGGTATTGTTGGTTATGAGATCTTCGACAAGAACACGATGGGGATGTCTGAGTTCATGCAGAAGCTGAACTTCAAGCGCGCACTTGAAGGAGAGCTTGCCCGAACAATCATGCAGGTTGAAGGTGTTGAAGGAGTAAGGGTCCACATTGTATTCCCGCAGAAATCTGTCTTTAAGGAAGAAGAAAAAGAACCTACAGCTTCCGTGGTGCTTAAGCTTAGAAACAGTCAGAACATTACAAAAAACAATATTGTCGCCATATCAAACCTGATATCAGGAAGCGTTGAAGGCCTGAGGCCGGGCAAGGTTACGATTCTTGACACTCATGGACGGCTCCTTTCAAAGGAGTTGGACGAAAGTCCCCTTGCAGCCTCCAGCAGCAAGCAGTATGAGATAAAACAGTCGGTGGAAAATTATCTTGCACAGAAGGCGCAGAGCCTTTTGGACAACGTCCTTGGCTATGGCAATGCAATTGTGCAGGTTAATGCGGACCTGGATTTTAATCAGGTTGAAAAGACCATGGAGACCTACGATCCTGAGTCTCAGGTAGCCGTAAGTGAGCAGACAGTCAAGTCCTCCAGCGGCGGCAAGGCTTCCGGTGATTCGACCCAGCAGTCAAATGAGAATGCAACTACCAACTATGAAATCAGCAGGACCGTCCAGAAGGTGGTTGAAGGAACCGGAACCATAAAGCGTCTGAGCCTGGCTGCCGTAATCAACGGCACCCCTAAAGAAGTGAAAAAAGGGGAAAATACCGAAATTGTCTATGAGCCCAGAAGCGACGACCAGATGAAAAAGCTGGAGAATATAATAAAAAATTCCATAGGAATTGATTCTACAAGAAAGGATCAGTTCTCAATTGTAAGCATACCGTTTGAGACCAAAATGGGAGATGATACAAAGGGCGGATCTTCCATATTTGACAACATGGATAAATGGACAAACCTGCTTCTGATTTTTGTTGCCGTAGGGGCATCGATGTTCATATTGAAAGGGCTGTTAAATAAGATTAAAAACGAGAGGATTATCATAGGCACTGTTGGCGAGTCTGCAGATGTTCAGCTTCTGGAAATGCCTTCTGTGGAAGCTCCTCAGACAGGTAATCAGCCGGCTCTGCTAAAGAAGAAGAAAGCTCCCGCTGCAATAGGCGATATTGAAGATGAAATCACCGAGGATGCAGCTCAAAAGCTGGTACAGCAGGAAAAGATAGCCAACTATGTGGCTAAAAATCCTGCAGATGCTGCAAAATTAATTAATTCCTGGTTACACGAAGATGAGTACTAAAGAAAAAGCATTAAAAGAACCCACAAAAAAGGCTGACATTTCCGGTGCACAGAAGGCTGCGCTTCTGATGATTGCTCTTAATGTTGAGACGGCTGCCGCGGTATTCAAGCACCTTGATCCGGCGGAAGTCGAACAGATAAGTGCTGAAATTTCCAAAGTGAAAAATATTGCTTCCAATACTGTAGACAGCGTGATGTCGGAATATTATGCAATGATAACCGCACGCGAATACGTCCTTGAGGGAGGCATAGATTACGCACAGACTATTCTGGAAAAATCTTTCGGCCTTGCAAAGGCTGTTGAGATTATTGAAAAGGTGAGAAACCTCACCACGCTTCGCGGATTTGACGTCTTAAAGAAGGCCGACTCGGCGCAGCTGGTGAACTTCCTTAACAAGGAGCACCCGCAGACAATTGCACTCATTCTTTCTCATCTTAATCCGGAGCAGACTGCAAATGCAATAAAAGAGCTGCCGGAGAACATGAGGGCCGACGTGGCCTACAGAATTGCAACTCTTGGAAAAATATCTCCGCAGACCTTAAAGCAGATTGAGAAAGTTGTGGATGAACTTGCAGGCTTTACTATGAACCAGTCGTTAAGCCGTACCGGCGGACCCAAGAGTCTTGCCAAGATCTTAAACCGTACAAGCGTCAGCATAAGCAAGGATATACTTGCGGTCATACAGGAAAAAGACGAGGAAGTGGCTCATGAAATTAAAAGGCTCATGTTCCTCTTCGACGATATAATAAACATACAGGACAAAGATATTCAGAGAATACTGCGCGAGGTGGACCGCCGCGATCTGGCCATAAGCCTTAAGGTTGCCGACGACAGGCTGAAGCAGAAAATATTTTCCAATATGTCGGAACGCGCCGCGGACCTGCTGAAAGAAGAGCTGCAGTATATGGGCCCAATCAAATTAAAAGAAGTTGAATCTGCACAGGCAAAAATAGTGGATGTTGTTAAAGCCCTCGAGGAAAATGAAGAGATTTCTCTCAACCTGAGGGGAGGCGCCGACGAAGTTTATGTCTGATGTGGTTAAACTAAATTTGAGAACGGGTGCCGTCAAGATCAAATTCAACAGTGAATTCGATGCGGTGCCAGAGGATACGGCTGAAAATGAGGCTGCGCCTGCAAAAGAGGAAGACTATATTCAGCTTCAGCTGCAGAACTATTACGACAAGGGATTTCAGGAAGCACAGAAGCTTACGGCAACTGAGCTTGAAAAAGAATATACACAAAGGCTTATAGAAAAAACCGAGGAGTTTAACAGAATCCTTGCTGCCATTGAATCAAACCTTTCTGAGTACGAACAGTCATTCGACAGTATTGTGACTGAGGTGGCGGTTATCATAGCCGAAAAAATTGTAAGGCACGAGATCAGCAAAGAGTCTGTAATCAGCTCAACGCTAAGGGAGTCTGTAAAGAAAATACTCGGAGCCAATGAGGTAATAATAAAAATTAATCCCCGGGATTTCGCCTCCCTGCATTCAGACCAGGAAGGGGTTCTGCTGGAAGAGTCATTCTCCAAGATCAAGTTCGAGCAGGATGATAAAATTGAAGCCGGGGGCTGCATCGTGGAAACAGATATCGGCAGCGTGGATTCAAGGATTGCAACACAGATCTCCGAAATAAAGAAGCACCTGGATAATCACTTCAATAACCAGGTGACATAGACAGATGCAGCTTGCTGAGAATTATATTGAAAAATACAGGCGCGTAATAGACCGCATAGATTCAATTAAAGTCAACGGCAGGGTTACCGATGTAATAGGGCTTATTATAGTCTCCATCGGACCGAACGTTGCCTTGGGAGAGATATGCACCATAGTTGATAAAAAAGGGCGCGAGGTCTGTAAGGCAGAAGTTGTAGGTTTCAAGGAAGGCAAGGTGCTTTCAATTGCATTGGGCGAAGTTGAAAAGATTTCCCCCGCGTGCGAAATTATTGCCTCGGGAAGAAGTTTTTCAATCGGTGTGGGGGAGAATCTCTTAGGAAGGGTAATTGACGGCCTCGGAAATCCGATTGACGGCAAAGGCGACATCATAGTGCCGTCATACATGAATATCTACCGTGAGCCGCCTAATCCTTTGACAAGAAAAAGAATTTCAAGGCCCTTGCAGACGGGCGTAAGGTCGATTGACGGGCTTCTGACCGTAGGCAAAGGGCAGCGCATAGGTATTTTTGCCGGAAGCGGCGTGGGCAAAAGTGTTACTCTGGGCATGATTGCAAGAAATACCAACGCCGACGTGAACGTGATCACACTTGTTGGTGAGCGCGGCCGCGAGGTAAGGGAATTTCTTGAAAAAGAGCTGGGTGAAGAAGGCCTCAAAAGGTCCGTCGTTGTTGTTGCAACGAGCGACAAGCCTGCTCTTATAAGAATGAAAGGAGCCTATATTGGAACGACGATTGCCGAGTACTTCAGGGACCAGGGGAAAGATGTCGTCCTCATGATGGATTCTGTAACCAGGTTTGCACAGGCGCAAAGAGAGATTGGACTTACAATCGGAGAGCCTCCTGCAACAAAAGGTTATACACCTTCTGTCTTTGCGGTTCTTCCAAAGCTCCTTGAAAGAACAGGGACCGGTGAGACCGGCTCAATTACGGGTATTTACACCGTACTCGTCGATGGTGACGACATGACTGAACCGATTGCTGATGCCGTAAGGTCAATTTTGGACGGGCACATAGTTCTTTCAAGAAAGCTGGCAAACAAGGGGCAGTTCCCGGCAGTCGACCCACTGCAGAGCGTCAGCCGTGTTATGCCGGATATTGTTACGGCAGACCACAGAAAACGTGCTATAGGCTTTAATGATATACTTGCTACTTATAAGGAAGCTGAAGACCTGATAAACATCGGAGCATACGTTAAAGGGAGTAACCCTCAGATTGACCATGCTCTGACAAAGATTGCCATGCTGAGGGCTTTCCTGAAGCAGGACATGTTTGAAAAGGCGCTTTATCAGGATACAATTCAGAGACTTCACAATATTATTGAACAACCTCTGGTCTAAAGAATGGCAAAATTCCGCTACAAGTTTGAATCCATAAAAAAAATAAAAGAGACTTTTGAAAAAAAAATTCAGAAGGAAATTTCATTAATAGATCTTGAGATCGAAAAGCAGAACGGCCTTCTTGAGTCCCTTGCCGAGGAGAAGAACAAGTCACGCAATTCTCTTTCGGGCAGGAGTTTTATTAAAATCTCCGAGCTTCAGTTTCAGGGTGAAGTGCAGAATCTCCTTGGGCTCAGGGAGAAAAAAATATTAAGTGAAATTGCGAATCTGAGAAAAATAAAAGAGACGAGGATGCTCGAGCTGGAGCAGAAAACAAAAGAGCACAAAATATTTGAAACCCTCGAGGAGAAGCACTATGAGGATTTTCTGCTCGTGCAGAATCAGATTGAACAGAAAGAGATAGACGAAATAGCATCCAAGAAATTTGCCAGGGAGGCATGACATTGCAGACCAAAATAACATATCTTGTTATATTTTTGATTGCGTTTATTATGACTACAGCCGGAATAGTATTTCTGAATCAGAAATATGAAAATATATTTAAGCTCGACTTTTCGCCGCGTAAAGTAACAGCGGCAATGACCAAAGCCGACTCTTTGAAGGCCAAAATCGATACCACAAAACTTAAAGAAGAGTGGATAAATAAAGTCAATAAAGAAGCAGCTGACAGCATGGCCGCAGGAAAAGGGAATCAGAATACCGCCTCCATTATTGCCGAACGCAACAGGCAGTTAGACAGCCTGAATAAAATTAAGAGCCAGATAGCTCAGTATGAAGCTAAGCTGAAAAGCAAGGAATCGGAACTTCAGAGTACTTCAGCATTCGTGAAAGTAAAGCAGGACAGCGCATACGTTAAATGGAAAAAAGAGATGGTGAAGACTTATGAACTCATGGATTCCAAGATGGCGGCTAAAATAATTCAAAAATTAAACGATAATTTAGCTAAAGACATTCTGTTCTCGATAAAAAAGAAAAAACGGGCAGAAATACTTTCAGAATTCAGCCCTGAAACGGCAGTCAGATTAACAAGGATTCAGTAAATGGTTTTTAATCCTCTTTTTTTGCAAGTAGTAAATAACCAGGAAACTCAGTTATTAAACAAAGCCCAGAAACTATCGGGACCTTCATATTTATTTTCTGATATTATTAAGGTTCAGCTGGACAAAAATGAAACAGGCTCGCTGAATGCGGGAAAGGAGACTGCTGCTGACAATAATCTACTAAGCAGTATAGTCTCAGCCCTTTCAAGCCAGTCTGAGGCGCTTCCATTAGCCCAGATGCAGAACGCTACCGGGATAAATGTGAACTCAGCCTTAGGAATGAAAAGCTTTAACCCAAACGTTCTTCTTCAGCAGATGGACAAAGATGCATCGGAAGAAAAAGACACGGCAGGCAGTAGTGAGGATATAAATTCTCTTCTTGTTGGAAATACAGAGCTTTTTAATTTTATAAATGAACTGCTGACAAACCACCAGTTCGATGGAAAGATAAGCATAGTTGCTTCAGGAGATGAGGGCGCGGAAAATAAAGACGCCCTTAAAAATCCTGCAAGTACTCTCCAGCTGGAAAACCTGAATGCCGGAGAAGTTTTAAGCTTGCTTAAAGACGGCAAGACAATAGCCGTTGAAAATTCTGCCTTCCAGAGCAATAACGGGCTGCTTATTACGCTGGTTGAGCTTTCAGGCGATGCAGCAAAAACACAATCAGGTACAGGCGTGGTAAATTCCTCCGGAGAGGAAGGCGCTATGCCTGAGGCCATGAATACTGCTTCAGCCCAGACTCTTGCAGGCATTATGGCTTCTCAGACTGCGGGCACAGGAGATACAGATCTTCAGGCATCCGGACCATTATATAAACTGAAATTTTCTCTGGTAGACAATCAGGAAGCCTCCGGGCTTGCAGCCGGGACAGAAAATCCGATCATAAAGCTGCCGTTTACAAATGACATGAATGCCGCGGCAAATCCTGAGACTCTGATGGATGAGAGCCTGAAAGCCCTGTCCAAAGATCCTGCGGCTGCAGCAATGACGCCGGAAGGAGAAGGTCCCGCCTTAAAGTCCGGGAATGAAAATGCAAAGGTTGAACCCGGCGCCCTAAAAGGTACCGTATCAACGCAGACGGCACCCGTTGTACAAGAAGGCAGCAAAGGCACTCCATTAGTAGAGAATGAGGCTGATTCCAATACTATAGACGCTGATGGACTTTTGCCTGATGTTAAGGTGAAAAATGAGGACACGCTGAAAGGTGAGGATGACACTGTAACAGGGGATTCTGCAGAAAAGAATATTGTAAAAGATAGTGCGGCAAAAGATGCCATTACAGAAGATAATATTACGAAAGATCCCGGGCTAAAAGCAGGCAAGTTCATTAATATCGAAAGAGTGAAAACAGATTCCGGAATTCAGGCAAAAGAAACTAAGGCTCCCGCAGAGCAGCAGAAAATAGAACTGCCGGATCAGGAAATATCGAAGAAGGATTTACCCGCTTCAGGCACAATAAATTCTGATGAGATGAAAACTCAGAAGACTATTGCGGGCACAGATAAGAAAATGGAAGAAACCGGCTCCTCAAAGCTTCAGGATGCAGCAGCCCTGAATCAGAAAGAAAAAGATGTTAAGGCGTCTTCTCCTCAGGAGAAGCAGGATTCCTCATCACCCTCAGAAGTCAAAACGGAAACTAAGGACAGTGCAAAGAATGAAATGAACAGCTCTTCAAAAGAGCAGAACCATCAGAGTCCGGAAAGTTCACCTTCAGGCGACCACCCGGAAACAAAGGGGAAAACTCAGGAAGATCACGCGTTCAACATAGGAACCCAGACAAAAACCGGCGAAAGCTCTTTTACCGTAAAGCACACAACTGACAGCAGTCCTTTTGGTGAAGCCGCCAAAACTGTAAAAGCAGCTGAAGTGATGAAAGAGATATCAAAATTTATTCAGCAGGGGGACAGGAGCAGCATAGTGCTGAAAATTGACCCCGAGAGCCTGGGGACCGTTAAAATAGCGCTTGACCTGGCCGACAAGGTTGTTCATGCGAATATTGAGGTTGAGAACGAAGCGGCACGCAAGCTGATGGAGAATAATCTGAACCAGCTCTATAATTCACTTAACCAGAACGGACTGCAGCTAAACTCAATCAATATTTCCCTTGCAAACCAGGAGCAGAAGCAGGGAAAAATGCCGAACCATAAGCGCAGGGCTTTTATGGATGACGGGGGTAAGGATTCAGATGAAGTTGGCGAACTTCGCCAGAAACAAATGGGCTACAATACTTACGATTACTTAATTTAGGAGTAAAAATGGCGGGAGAAATCAACGGCGTTACAACGGGATCATCCGGTACCGTAAAGAATACAGGTACGGGTAAAAACGTCCTGGGAAAAGACGACTTCATGAAACTCATGATATCCCAGCTGAAATATCAGGATCCTTTAAACCCGATGGACGGCACCCAGTTCTCGGCGCAGCTGGCACAGTTTTCGTCGCTGGAACAGCTTACCAATATGAACGACTCACTGAATCAGAGCATACAGGCAAACTACCTTCTGACGCAGTCGGTTAATAATACAATGTCTGCCTCTTTGATAGGAAAGGATATCAAGCTCAGCGGCTCGGGTATTATCTTCAACGGGCAGGAAAATGTACAGCTGGGCTACAATCTGGCTGCAAAGGCCAAGTCGGCCCAGGTAAATATTTACGACAGTACGGGAAAGCTGGTAAAATCTTTTGAAAATGAAAATACTTCTCAGGGAGACCATAAACTTTTGTGGGACTTTACCGATAATAATGGTAATAAATTACCCAATGGTAAATACACTTTTGAAGTGAAAGCCAAAGGGCAGGATGGTCAGGATATGACCGCTGAGATTTTTAAGTACGGGGTGATTGATTCTGTAAGGTTCACCGAAGAGGGAACTAAGATAATGATAGATAAGGCCGAGTACAACATTTCAGACGTACTCGAAGTTTTTGGCAACAACAGTTAGGAGACATAAATAAGATGGCCGAAATTAACGGTGTAAAAGTTCCTTTTATACCGATAGTTCAGACTGATGAAATTCAGAAGAACAGGATCAGAACCGGCCCGTCCGGATTCGATTCGATCTTCAAAGAGGAACTTGAGAAAATTAAATTCTCCAGCCATGCGGCAAAAAGGCTGGAAGCAAGAAACATTCAGTTATCGGAAACGGAGCTCAGCAAGCTTCAGGATGCGGTTGAAAAAGCAGAGATGAAAGGGGCCAAGGATTCACTGGTGATGATGGACAATACGGCTTTTATAGTAAACGTGCCAAATAAGACCGTAGTAACTGCAATGCAGCTGGGTGATAACGATAACATATTTACAAACATAGACAGCGTAGTTTTTACGCAGTAAAAAGTAACGCAGTAAAAAAGTAACAAAAAATTTAACAATAAAGAGCGGGACCTTTTGAGGGCGCTCTGAAGATTCAACCGACCGACTGACGTTGAATCCCAAAAAATACTAAATACCTTAGGAGGTTAAAATGTCACTTCTTAATTCCCTGTTTTCGGGCGTGTCCGGCTTGCGTAATCATCAGTCAATGATGGATGTCATCGGCAACAACATTTCCAACGTAAACACCATAGGCTACAAAGGCTCACGCGTGACGTTCAGCGATACCTTCAGCCAGTTCGTAAAGGCAGGTACAAACCCCACTGCCACATCAGGCGGTACGAACACTTTCCAGATCGGCCTGGGCGCAAAACTGAATTCCATCGATAAAAACTGGAACCAGGGCACTTTCGAAAGGACAGGAATTGTTACAGATCTGGCTCTGCAGGGCTCAGGATTATTTATATTAAAAAGCAACGGCGCAAATTATTATTCACGTGCCGGAGCATTTACTTTCGATGCAAACGGAAACCTCGTAAACCCGCAGAACGGCGCAATCGTGCAGGGTAAACTCGCCAACGGCGGCCAGATCCCTTCAGGTACCACAATTACTGATATTAAAATAGACACGAGCCAGAGAATTCCGGCTGTAAAGACCACCGAGACAAAGTGGAGCGGAAACCTGAGCAGCTCTTCACCAACACTGAAGACCGATATCGACCAGGAAATAGGAAACCTTAACTCCACAGGCGCTGGTGCAGCACCAGGGGAACCGGGTGTATATGTCGATCCTGCTACAGGAAATCCGATACCAGACAATTATAAAGTGATCTATGATGACTCCGGAAACGCTTATCACCTGAGAACATGGTATACTTATAATGCCGGTACATGGACTATGAATTATCACGTTGTTGATACCAGCGGAGCTAATATTAATCCGCCCATAAACAGCCATGCCGATCTTACATTTAATTCAAGCGGCAAAGTAACAGGTTTCGTTGATGCCGCAGGCGCATCCCAGA
Source organism: Ignavibacteria bacterium (assembly GCA_025612375.1). Classification (NCBI taxonomy): domain Bacteria; kingdom Pseudomonadati; phylum Ignavibacteriota; class Ignavibacteria; species Ignavibacteria bacterium. The sequence continues at coordinate 143,974 of JAAXKN010000005.1, read as the reverse complement.
CCAGTACTTCAGTATCTTTAAACTCCGGCGGGCTTTCATTTGACCTGGATTTCTCTTCGGTTACAAATAATTCCACCAGCACTTCTGTCGATTCAAAGCTCGACCGCGGTGAGGATACAGAGCCTGTAAGCAGTGCCGTAACAATTTTCGATTCACTTGGCAATACCCATACGCTGACAATTACATATACACACCTCGACACCAATAAATGGAAATGGGATGTGTCGCTGCCCGATACATCAGGTCCATTTACAGGCGTAGGCACAAGTGCAACTTCAGGAATAATTACATTTAACGGAAGTGACGGTACCATAAGTTCGGTAACACAGGGAACAAGTGCAGTTACAGATTACCCGAAAATTTCTTTTTCACCTTTAAGCGGTGCTGAAGTTCAGGAGATCACACTCGATTTCGGTGCAGGCACAAGCGGCATTACGCAGACCAACCTGCCCTCACAGGTTTCTTCACTGAGTCAGAACGGCGCTGCTTCTGCCACGCTTACAAATATGAATATCGACCAGTACGGCAAGGTTGTCGGTATTTTTTCAAACGGTGTTTCAAGAACACTGGCTCAGGTAATGGTTGCAACATTCCCTAACCTGAACGGCCTTACAAGCATTGGCGACAACATGTATACACTGGCCTCGAACTCAGGCGACCCGAGAATATCGGAACCCGGTGAAAACTCGGCCACAACAATACAGTCGGGCGCCCTTGAACAGTCGAACGTAGACCTCTCTGAAGAATTTACAAGAATGATTGTGTCCCAAAGAGGCTTCCAGGCTAATGCCAGGGTAATTACAACTTCAGACAACCTGCTCCAGGAAATAACCAACCTGGTAAGGTAATAGTTCTTGGTAAGATAATAGTCTGATGAGATAGTTTTATAATGCCGGAGTGTGAAAGTATAATTTCACACTCCGGCATTTTTGTTTTATGAAAACCCGGGAGATAAGCGTGGGAGTGCTACAAGGCTTCAGATAAGCTTTTCAGCTTCTCGCCGTCGATCCTGAAGACGGTCCATTCATCCATCGGGCGCGCCCCAAGGCTCTTGTAGAAATTTATTGCAGGCGCATTCCAGTCGAGGACCGACCATTCAAAGCGCCCGCATTTCTTCTCAATTGCTTTTTTTGCCAGGTGGATTAAAAGCGCTTTCCCGATCCCTTTGCCCCTTAGCGCGGGTTTCACGAACAGATCCTCGAGGTAAAGGCCCGGGCGGCCGACAAAGGTTGAAAAATTAAAGAAGTAAATTGCAAAGCCTGCGGGCTCATTATTGTAATACGCAAGCACGACCTCGGCCGATGGGCTGTTGCCGAATAAAACCTCTTTTAGAAGCTCTTCCGTAGCCACAACATCATCCGACATCCTTTCATATTCTGCAAGCTGTTTAATAAATGAGAGTATAAGAGGCGTGTCGCTCTTGCATGCTTTTTTAATTACTATAGCAGTGCTCTTCTCCAAAATTTATTCTCCTATTTTTTTTGTGTGCTTTCTGCAGAATATTGCAATCGGACGCGAGGAAGTGTCCTTTGTAAAAAACAGATAGTCCATTCCTCCGTCTTTAAGCTTAAGAATCTTTCTTATCTTCTCGGGCGCATCAGGGAAATCGCGCCTTGAAACGTTTGCCGAGCTGATGTCTTCAGACTTAAGGTAATGTGTTATCTCCCTCAGCTTATAGGGGAGCACCTTTTTGACTTCAAAAATGCGCCCAGGAAAATCCGGCCTCAGCTCAGAGGAAGTAAGAAAGTCGATGCTGTTATTTACAAACTTTAGTGATAACTCTTCTGCAAGCTTTGCAGTAAGGCGCGACTTGATGATTGCGCTATCCGGCTCATAAAACCAGTTAAGCACTTCACCGGCAACGTTCTTCTTACTCTCTTCCAGATCAGAGCCCGTAAATGTCCTCTCGGTGCCGGAAGCCGAAGAAATCATTTGGGACTTAATTACAATGTCACGGGTTTTATTTATTCCGCTTTCAAAGCCCAGGAGGACTTCCCTGCATTCATTGTCAACTGAAACCACGGTGAATTCCTTAAGGTTTGTAAACTGTCTTTTTATCTCCTCAATTTCAATTGCAGGTGAAGCTTTAATTAAAATCTTTTCTGACTTTTTAAGCATAAGGGGCATTGCTTCAACGACATCGGGCGAGCAGTTCTTAAGCCCGATAAACCTGCGGTTTTCATCCCTTCTTGCGGGATCGGCATAAATCAAGCTGAAATATTTATCGGGAAAAGTTTTAAGTATTTCAAGGCTATTGCCTTCATGTACGGAAATGTTTTTTATTCCGAGGAGATTTAAGTTATGACGGAATATCTCTGAAAGCACGGGGTTTTGTTCGCAGTAAACTACTTCCCTGAAACTTCCGGAGAAGAATGTGTCGTCAATTCCAAGTCCTCCTGTAAGGTCAATTAGTTTATCGCCCCTGTACAGCTTTGCCTTAAGCCTTGCAGTATACTCCGATGAGGCCTGTTCAAGTGCAGTTTTCTCATAGAGGAGCGGATGGGCTGAAAGCTCCGGGAGCTTGCCTGCGGCTTTTTTAATGCACCGTATCTGTTCTGCAATTGCTCTTATGGGTAAAGACCCGGTGCCCCTGAACTTCAGCGCCAGCAGTTCCGGGTCATCATTCAAATGCCTTTGGATGAACTCCAGGGATTCCTCTTTCAGCAGTTCCTCTAGTTCGCTCTTTGTCATTTTTAATGCGAGGTTTTAAGCTCCAGCGACTGCTTCATAATTTCTTCCTGTGCCAGGCTGGTAATTGTGTCGTAATCCATTCCCGCGGGGTAAATAGGTTTTAAGAATTTAAGCTTTATCTTGCCCGGCTTTGGGAACTTGCTTCCTATGGAAAACTTCTCATAAGCCCCTTCAATTACCACGGGGACAACCGGTATATCAAGTTCCTTGCTTATAATTGCAAATGACTTTTTGAAATTCATTACATGCCCGTCGCGGCTTCTGGCGCCCTCGGGAAAAATTACCATATTATTTCCCTTCTTCAGGATGGCGGCAATTTTCTGAAGCGTAAGCTTAAGGTCACGGTTAATATTAAGTACAAGTATATTGCTGTTGCGTGCAAAGAAGCGTGCAGCGGATGACTTAATATTTTTCTCCTTTGCAAAGAAATAGGTCCTGTTCAGGGTCTTATTCTTTAAGAAATTTGCAATCAGAAGGCCGTCAATAAAGCTCTGGTGGTTGGGGGCAATAATTACGGGTGTGGGCGGGATGTTATCCAGTCCTTCTCCTTCAAGCCTTATATAGAACTTAAACATAGGCTTAAAGATCAGCTTTAAGAATTTCAGCATAAAAGTGCTATGCGGGACTTCAAAATCTATGTCTTCCTTCAGCAATTTGCCCCACTGCATCACCTCATTTTCAATCTTTGTCCTTTTTTCCTTAATGTATGCTGCAAGTTTTCTTACCGTTGAATGAGCCGAGAGGTCTTCATTAGACATGGAAATGCCGAATGTTTTCTCGAGGTGCACCTGTAGTTCAACCTTGTCAAGAGAATCGAGCCCGAGGTCAAGCTCCACGTGTTCATCGGGGAAAACCTCTTTTTTAACCACCCCTTTCAGGTACTCTTCAAGGAGCCTGTATTCCTGGTAATCGGGCACTTCAGCTTTTGTAAGCGCCTTCTTTTCCTTCTGCAGAAGCTGTGCCAGAGAGTATCGCTTTATTTTTCCCAGGCGTGTTCTTGGAAGCTCGCTGTGGACGATGGCAAAATTAAATATTTTCTTGTAAGGAGCCGTTGAGAGGTTATATTTATCAATTATGTTCCACTTTATGGTTTCCTGAATATTCACCACATTATCCCGCTGCATGAGTGTAAAGTCAGGGTATATGACGGCAAAGAGCTGTCCTTCTTTCTGAAATACGCCAACTTCCTTTATATAAGGATAGTTCAGGAGCTTGTTTTCAATTTCCTCGGGGTTCAGGTTCTTGCCGTTGGGGAGCACAATAATTTCTTTTTTTCTTCCGGTAATAAATATATAGCCTTCCTTATCCACATACCCCAGGTCGCCGGTGTGGATCCAGCCGTCAATAAGTATTTCATCTGTTTCCGAGGGCTTGTTATAATAGCCCTTCATTACGTTTGGCCCGGTAATTAAAATCTCGTCATCAATTATTTTGAGTGAGATGTCTTCAAATTTTTTCCCAACGGAGCCGATTTTTACTTTCTGAGGAGGGTTGAATGAAATTAAAGGGGCCATTTCAGTCATTCCGTAACCTTCCAGTATCTTAAAGCCCATAGCCTTATAGTCCCTGGCCACTACAGGGTCCAGCTTTGCGCCCCCGGAAATAAAATAATTAATGTGCCCGCCAAAAGTAGTCTGCACTTTCTTAAATAATAATTTTCCAAAAGAGTAGCTGTTCACACCTCTTGAAAGCTTCAGGAGCATACGGGCCGCAAAGTTGGAGTTAATCTTACCCGTAACAGCAGCGTGGAAAAGGTTAAAGAGCCTCGGGACGCCGAGGATAAAAGTTACCTTGTATTTCTGCAGCGTTTTTAATATTTCATCTGATGACAGCTGGTTTAAGAATATTACCGTGCCGCCGTCGTATAAAGGCATCAGCATGGTGCCCTGAAGCGGAAATGCGTGATGAAGAGGAAGCAGCGCAATCAGGCGGTCGTTATAGCCTATAATGTTTAATCCTGTTATGCATTCAACGTTGGAATAAAGGTTCCTGTAAGAAAGCATGACGCCTTTGGGATTTGCGGTTGTGCCGGAGGTATAAATTATAAGGGCCACATCGTTATCATTATCAGCCTCAAGCTTAAGAGGATAGATGCTGCCTTCATAAGAAACTTCATCAAAAGAAATTATTACGGGCTTTTCAGCGCTTACTTCAATTGCTTTTTCAAGAACAGCCCTTGTTCCATCCGAGCAGATGACAATAGAAGGCTTGCAGTCATTAATGATATAGGCCACTTCTTCAGATGTGGACATGAAATCGATCGGGACGTTTATCCCTTTTCTGTTCCAAACTGCATAAAAGGCATAGACCCACCCGGGACGGTTTTCTGAAAAAATGGCGACCCTTTCACCGGGAGAAATATTCAAAACGGAAGAAAACCGGCTGATATTCTGCAGGAGTTCCTCGTAGCTGATTTCTTTGTCGTTATGTATTAAAGCCGTCTTTTGAAAGTCTTTTGTAAACATCACTTTCCTGATTATTATAATAAGTCTGTGTATATTTTAAGATGCAACCACAAAAATAATGCAAGCTGATGACTAATAAAAGATTAATCTATTCCAATATAAGATACCAAAAAATCTTTATTCAGCGGGAAATATGGTAAAAATAATAAAATCGGGATTATGGTTCACTCTTCATAAATTATTCAAAGCAGGATTTATAAAAAATTCAAGGCGGGTTTCAATATATGAGAAGTTTTGCAATTTTAATAGTATTCATCCTCTTATCAGGCCTATTGTCTCAGGTTTCGGCGCAAGTTGAACCGAAGGAAAAGTTCTCTCCTGCCATTGAGGATAATTCTTTCCTGATAGAAGAGGCATATAACCAGGAAGAAAGAGTAGTTCAGCACATTTCAAATCTTCTGTATCTTCAGGAACGCATGAATACCTACTACTACTCTTTTACGCAGGAATGGCCTCTTGGAGGGCCGCTCCATCAGCTGAGTTATACAATCCCATTATCTTTCATAAGACACGGGTCTTCAGGGCTGGGAGATATAATGATAAATTACAGGTACCAGCTCCTGGGGCACGACCTCTGGGCTGCGGCTTCACCCAGGCTGTCTTTAATACTTCCTACAGGCAATTCCGAAAAGGGCCTTGGTACAGGGGGCTACGGCCTTCAGGTGAGCCTGCCTTTCAGCAAGAGGCTTACAGAAAAATTTGCGGCTCACTTTAATCTTGGTGCAACAGCCCTATTCCCGAAATATGCAGACCTGAATCACGTTGAGATAAGAAAGCTCCTGCCGTCTTACTTCTGGGGCGGAAGCCTGATTTGGCTTACGGCGTCCAACTTTAATTTTCTATTTGAATACTTAAATCAGATTAACGGCTCATTTGATGAAAAGGGGAGTGTGGCTTTTGAAAGTGTTAATATAATAAATCCGGGTATCCGTTTTGCCATTAACATAAACCGTCTGCAGATTGTGCCGGGCCTCAGCGTGCCTATAAACATTTATAAAAATGACACTTATGTGGATTCTTTCTTTTATCTCTCATTTGAGCATCCTTTTTGAGTTCAGGGAATAATTATTTCCCGATATAGAAACATCCTTCAGGAGGTCCTTAGCAAGATGCTACAGGCAGATTCCAATGCTACCTATAGATTCGGGTTGGTTTCAACCGGGACCTGTTCAAAAAGCGCGCGGTGCTGCCGGCAGTAGCCCGATTCATCTGCCGCGTGCTGGCAGCGGGTGCCTTTTTTAGTAATAGCCTTGCACTGCCTGTGCCCGCCCTGAGCCTCTGTTCCTTCGGCCCTCACCTCAGGCGAAGCCATAGCTTCAGAGGAAGTTTTCCCTTCTTCCGGAGCCTCTTTGCCGGCATTATCATCTTCTCCGGTTTCTTTTTTCCCGGGCACAAAAGCCGTTGTCCAAACAAGTAAGGCAGATGCGGCAAGCAGGCCTAAGAAGGGGAGTACTACTTTTTTGTTGTCAAGCAGGTTTTCTAAAGACCTGAAAAATCTCTTTTTCATGTTCCCGTTCCTCTTTTGAATTCAATCTATTCAGAAAAGAAACAAAATTCAATCCTTGCATTAAATTCTGGGGAATAAATTCAGGCTCTTTCCACGGGGATCTTAATTCCGATTAATCCTTTAAATAAAATTTGCCCTAAACCATGCCGCTTTGTATCTTGAAGGGCAGATTTGGGACAGTTTAAAGTAACCGCTTATTAAGAGAAGCTTTTGAGTAACTTTAAGATAATTACAAATTTAAGGACAACCGAGTCGGGCGAAGACGATTTATCCTTTGAATGGATGAAAGAGGAACCTTTCGTACCTTCGGCCGGCAGCCCGCTGAGCGATATATCACTCGATCAGCTGGAACGCTTCTCTTTTGCCAAAAAAATTGCCGGTGCCATCCAAAAGCGCAAAAACGATGGCAGCGTTATAATCGGCATCTGCGGCATCCCGGGTGAAGGGAAAACTACTGTCCTGAACTTTTTAGGGCACGAACTTGCAAAGTTTCAGAACCTTGTATCTTTACGTTTTAACCCATTGGCATCAGCGAACAGCAAAATGCTAATTAAAAGCTTTTTTGAGAGGCTTTCAGAGACAATCGGATATTCAGATGAAATTCCTTCTTCCATGAGGAAGAAGATTGCCCGCCTTTTAGAAAGCTACCTGGCTTATCTTGCGCCTGAGGAGTCCGAATTATCAGGCAAAAAGAAGCTTAAACTGTTCAAAAAGCCGCCCTCTGAGATAAAAGAAGATCTGGATGCCTGTTTCAGGAAACTGGGGGCAAAAATAGTTTTCCTCATTGATGACCTGGAGAAGACGGATCTTAATGAGGTCAGGACATTCATACGCCTGCTTAAGCTTTCGGTCAATTTCCCGAACTCGGTTTTTGTCCTTTCCTTTGATGAGCATACGCTTGCCCGACAGTTAGGAGGAGGGGGTAATAAGGAAAGCCTTGAGAAGGGAAGGAAGATCCTGGAGAAAGTTTTACACCTTTCGCTTAAGATTCCTGCTGCCGGGAAGTTCAGGCTTCTTGAGATGTGCTTTGGCGGGATTTCCCAGATTTTAAGTGACCTGAATATTATAATTGATATTCCCAAGCTGAAGGAATTTAAGGAAAAGTTCAGCGGGGCTTTTTCTTGTGTACTAAAAACGCCGCGCCAGTGCAATTCTTACCTGAATACAATTTCCTCTTCTTTACCGGCTTATGCTAAGGAATTGGACAGCCTGAACTTTATGCTTGTTGAAGGTATAAGGGTTTTTTATCCCGTGCTTTATGAGGTGATAAGGAACAATCCCGATACGTTTATTGGCATTGAGCTGAATAAATCGCAAAGAGGCGAAGTTGAAGAAAGCATAAGCACCTTTGCGGTAAACAAGGCTTTGGAGAACATGCCAGAAGAGGAACAAAAAGCGGTTAAAGTGCTGCTGGCCTGCCTTTTCCCGTGCCTTTCAGGCATCCCGGGATTCGGGGAAAATGAATACTCCGCTCAAAACCCCTGGATAGAAGAAAGACCCGTAGCCTCAAAGCAGTATTTCTCACGCTACTTTCTGCTTAATACTTCAGGCACAGATGACCTGCAAAGGGAAATTGACAGGCTTTTACTAAGGAGCGCCACGGGAAACATTAACGACCTGGCGCTTGCAGTAAGAAAACTAGTCAGGCAGGCGGGAATGGATTCGTTTATTACGGGCGTGGAAAACCGCATAGGCGAGGTGTCTGCTGTTACTTCAGGCAATATAATCAGGGCGCTGGCGCTGACCGGGGGGAGCTTCTTAAATCCCGATACATTATTTTCATTTGCCACGGTTTATTCGCATCCTGCCATTTTGATAAGGAAGCTGATGCTTAATATCCCGGGGCTTAGTGACAGGTACAGCATTGCCGCTTTTCTTATGAAAGAATCCGAACCGGTCTCCTTTGCATTTGAATGTTTAAGATGGATGCGTCCCTGGGAAGGGGAAGATGGAATTTTCTCTTCTGAAATTTTAGAAGAGCTAAGCCGGATTTTAACAGAAAGGATAAAGGGCCTTGCCTACAGCTACCCGGTATACCTGACCATGCCGGAGGAGACGCCGCTTCTTCTTTCAGTCTGGTCTTTCCTGGGCTCCAGGGAAGAAACCACGCGTTACCTTGAAAGCACCTTCCGCAAGGAGCCTGAAAACGTTGTGGAATTCTTAAAGTGCTACATGCCGGATGAATGGGTTGAAAGCAGGGATAGTGAGCTTACGGGAAGTTTCCTTCTGAACCTCAACAGCTCGGTCTCCGGTGTAATTGATTCCAGGGTCGTCTATAAGCAGCTGGAGAAAGCCGATGCTGCAGTAGCAGTGCCGGATCAAAAGGCAAACAGCCTCCGCCGCCGCATGCTTCAGGAACTGGCCCCCATTTCAGGCGATCACAGTGCCGGCATCAGAAGTAAACAGCTCAAGGTATTCAACATTAATGAATATGAGAAAGCAAAGAAAATTCCTGAGGCCAGCACCTCCGGTGAAGAGATAAAAAGAGGCAGCCTGGCTCAGGTAGGCAAGGGGCTCTACCGCCCGCTATTCGACCTTTTTGACTGAAAAACCGCAAATTTCCCCGCATAAATTATTCACAAATAATTCTCCTTGCCATTTCCCTAATAATTGTATATTTAATAAACGGATTTTTCATCCATTCTGCTTTATTTATTAAGTAAAACTTTAAAAGGTTAGATTAATGGGAAAACTGCTGATAAAAAACTGCCTGCTTTATGATACTCTGATTGAAAATGAGTATGCAGACATTCTGATTGATGGAAAAACTATTGTAAAGATTGAAAAGAATATACATGCCGAAGATGGCGCGGAGGTAATTGATGCCGAAGGGCGCCTTACCGCCCCGGGTTTTATTGACGTCCATATCCAGGGCGCCGGAGGTGCGGATATACTGGACGGGAGCGTGGAATCTCTGGAAAGAATGTCCAGGACGCTGGCCTCGCTCGGCACAACGGGCTATCTCGGAACAACCGTCGTTAACCCTAAGGAAGGCAATAAGCACATAAAAGTTGCAAAGCAGTACGTAAATAAGGATATGGGTGGCGCAACACTCCTCGGCTTCCACTTCGAAGGCCCTTTTGTCAATATGAAGAAAAAAGGGGGATTAAACCCCGCGGGAATTTATGAGCCTTCGATGGACCGTCTGAAGGAGATACTGGATCTGACAGAAGGCACCTTAAGTATGATGACTATTGCGCCTGAACTTCCGGGTAACCTCGAAATCATTAAAGCGCTCAGAGAAAACAACATAATCCCGGCCTTTGCCCACTCGGATGCCACCTATGAAGAGGCATTAAAAGGCTTTGAGGCGGGTATTAACCACGTTACACATATATTTAATGCAATGCCGCCCTTAACCCACAGGGTGCCGGGCCCGCTTGCGGCAATTTTTGAAAGCGACGCAGTCTCGGCGCAGATCATAAGCGACGGGCACCACCTCCACCCGGCAATTGTAGACGTTGTATACAGAATTTTAGGGCCTGAAAGAAGCATCTGTATTACAGACGGTATGCAGGCTATGGGGCTTCCCGAGGGCAGCTATCTTTATAACGGACGGGAATATGAATCGAAAGCCGGCGCAGCCCGCTATTTAGACGGCACACTCATCGGCTCAACAATGAGCCTTGGCAATATTGCCTTTAAGTTCCAGGAGTTTACAGGATGCACTCTTGAGGTGGCTTTTAACACGATAACTAAAAACCCCGCAAAGCTTCTTGGCCTGGACGACAAGAAAGGATCAATCGAAATTGGAAAAGATGCCGATATAGTTGTTTTTGACACTGACAGGTCCATTTACAGAACCCTTATAAACGGGAACGTGGTTTTCAGCAAGTAGAAGTTATTGCTTATTGGAAATAAAAAAGGGCGGATAATGTTTCCGCCCTTTTTTTTTAGCCAAACTAAAATTATTAAACTTATATTTTAGTTTTAGATGATATCTTCTTTAATACAACTGAAAAGACAATTGCCATTGCGATAAAGCTTATGAGCAGTACCACCGGGAATTTTGCAATTCCGTATGAATTGGAAATTACGCCAACCAGGTAGTTTAACAGCGTGTTACCGATAAGGGCAATTACTATTGCTATGCTGAATGCCGTGCCTGATAAGGCGGAATACATATTGCCGACATATCCGAGCACAACGGGGAATGTTGCCGCAAAGCCTACACCCAGGAAAGCCAGGCCTATAATTGCCATTGTCATGCTTGTAGCTGTAAGTAAAAGAACGCTTCCAACAGTTCCAACTGCCATGCAGATATAAAGAACAATATATGAGGGGAGTTTCTTTAAGAGGAAGCCGAGTACAAGTCTTGTAATTGTAAGTGCAATAACCTGGGCCGAGAGTGCGTAAAGAGCATTTTCAATTGTGAGTCCTACGCCTTCACTTAAGTACTTGGCCGTCCAGTTTCCTACAATGCCTTCAACGCCGCTTTCAAAGAAAAGTACAAATCCCATGAGGAGAAGAGCCGATTCCTTGATGAGCGTAAAGCTCTGCTTAATTGGAAATCCCTGTGCCACTTTGGGTGAAGGGAAACCTACAACGATAAAGTATACCAGGGGAATAACAATTGTAAGACCTATGCCTGCAATTATGCTTTCATAAGAATATGTCTTTGCAAGTGAACCGAGCACAACAGGCATTCCGAGTGCTCCGATACCGAAGAAGACGCCAAGAAGGCTGAGGTTGGCGCCTTTTTCTTCCGAAGAAATGTCAGCCACCAGGGCGTTGGTTCCGCCATTGATTGCGCCGCCGCCAAAGCCTATAAGAAGGAAGGAAAGCTGCAGAACTGTAAATGAGCCTGCAAATGCAATTCCTTCAAAGGCTACTAGTATGCAGATTGAGCAGACAATTAAAAGGATCTTGTAGCCGAAGCGGTCCACAACGGGTCCGAATACAACAGAGCCGGCCAGAATGCCTATGGGGAGAAGAGAGGCCAAAGAGGCTGCCGTAAGCTCGGTTACGCCGTACTTTGAAGTAATGAAAGTAAAGACGGTACCCAGAGAAAGAAACACCATTCCAAAGAGCAGCATGCCGAGGCAGGCAGCCGCAAAAACCAGATTCTTTTTATACATTAAAATCTCCTTGTAACAGAATTATGTTTTAGAACTCAAAACTTAAAACTTAAAATTCAACATTCAGCATTCAAAATTCATAATTTATTATATGCTTCTGAGTGCCAGGTAACCCGCGCCAATAAGTCCTGCGTCGCCGCCAACCTCTGAGGCAGAAAGTGTTACCTGATTGATGCTGATAGGCTGAGCCCATTTGCGTGCTTCCTGCATAATGTCATCCAGGAACTGAACCGCAGGGCCGAAGACGCCGCCGCCGAAAATGATCTTCTCCGGGTTGAACAGGCTTACCAGGTTTGCAACCGTCATGCCCCAGAATTCCACGGCCAGCTTTAACGTCTTAACTGCAATGGGGTCGTCTGCCTTGTAGGCTGCAAAGACGTCGTAGGCTGTTACAGCGTTAATATCTTTACTTCCTAAGACTCCATGGTAGTCCTTATCCTGCATGAGGAATTCCCTTGCCACCTTGGCAATTCCCTCGCCCGAGGCGTGGTATTCAAAGCATCCGCAGGAAACATACTTCTGCTGAAAAGGCCTGTCGAGCGCCAGCCAGCCGATTGCGCCTGCAATGTCATTTGAGCCTCTTAAGACTCTTCCGTCAATCATAATGCCGGCGCCGATGCCTGTTCCAACGGCCAGGAATATTGCGTCTTTTAAGCCCTTGGCCGCACCCGACCATGCTTCTCCAAGAATGTAGCAGGCGCGGTCGCTGTCTATGTCCACTTTTATACTTTTGTCGGGCAGGACGGAGACAATTTCTTCCTTTAAGGGGTAGTCGTCCCATTCGGGGATATTGGGTGCCCAGACTTTCCCGGTTTTAGACCAGCTGATGCCGGGAATGCAGGCTCCAACAGCCTCAATTTTAATTTTTTCTTCTTCTGCCTTGCTGAAGAAATCCAGCAGTAAATTTTGTATAAGCTTTCCAACATCTTTCCCCCGCCTCTTTTCAAGCGGACGGACTTCCTTATGGATTATTTTTCCATCATTGCTGAAAATAGCTCCTGCGAGCTTTGTCCCGCCTAAGTCTAATCCTATTACAGCCATTTTGTTCTTCCTCTGTTCTAAGGTGTTAATTTTCCCGGCTTCCCGGTAAAAATGTTAAAATCTGTTTCCAAATGTAACGGAAACTAAATGAGCGGAACTGAAAAGTCAATAGTCTGCCAGGGGAAATTATAGTAAATAATCCGCTTGAAAGTTAATGATATTTTGCTATCTTTACCGTTCCTTCCAGTCTTCCGCACCTGCACTATTCCCAGCACAAAACGGGGCAAAATTTTAGCTCAGAAAAGAACTGTAAAATGCATATTAATATAATATGTGCGATTTTATTTGTGGAAAGGAGCTATCTGTATGTTTAGTGCAATAAGGAATAAAATAAAGTTTCTTCTTACAGGAGTTGCCCTGGCATTTTTTTTACAGCCTCAATTATTAAAGGCTCAGGATTTGCAGAGCACGCTGCAGCTTTTGTCTGACCAGGCGGCAAAGGCTTATCTTAATCCTGCAAGCAACGGCTTCGGTGCCGACTTGAATTCGGGATGGTTTTCCAGGGCGCCTAAGCCAGTAAAGCTCGGCCTGGATGTCCAGTTTGGAATTGTGGCAATGGGGGCTTTTCTGCCGGAGGACAATAAGACATTTTCCATCAACGGGAATTTCCGTTTTACGCCTGAGCAGGCTGCGCTGATGACGCAGTCCGTTGCAAACCGCTACGGGCAGGATGCGCAGCAGAACCTTATAAATCAGATTACTTCAAGGGATTTTAACGTCCTGATCTCAGGCCCCACAGTCATTGGGAGCAATAACGAATATATGAAGGTAAATTTTTACGGCACAACACTCAGCTATCAGGCGCAGGCAGGGCAGCCCGCGCAGGAAATCTACGTGCCTGCACAGGAAATCCCCATTCAGGAAATCAAAGGGGTCCTGGATAACATACCCCTTCTTCCATTCGGAGCCCCGCAGCTTACACTCGGTACACTGTACGGGACACAGGTGACTTTCCGTTACCTGCCTCCGACTGAGATAAGCGCCGATCTGGGGAAATCGGATTATTTCGGCTTCGGCATTCAGCATAATATTGGCGTCTGGATACCTCTGCCATTGGACGTGACACTGGGGTACTTTACGCAGCGCCTTAAGGTCGGAAGCACACTGAAATCCAGGGCTGATGAATACGGCATTTTTGCCAGCAAGACCTTCGGCCCCGGCATTTTCAGCGTTACACCATACGCAGGACTTACATTGCAGAATTCAACGATGGATGTATCTTACGACTACCTCTATCAGTCGCAGGGCGTTGAGGTGCCGACACATATTGCTTTTCAGTTGGAAGGGGAGAACTCCGGTAAACTTGCCATTGGCCTGGCATTAAGGCTTTCTGTAATAAATCTTAACTTCGACTATAACATTGCAAAGTTCAGTTCCATCTCGGGCGGGCTGACTTTTCTTTTCTAAGCTTATCCGCTGCAGCAGGCAGAAACCAATTTTTCTGCCTGCCTGCCTGGCTGATCAAAAAATAACTTCCCTCTTGTCTACTTTTTTCTGTCATTCCTTAACTTATTCCTGTATTTTTCAGCACCTCAATTATCTAAGGACTGGCAGACTGTTATATGAAAAAACTCTACGTTCTACTTACTGTTGCTGCTCTTATTTCTTCCGGCCAAAATCTTTCAGCCCAGGAAACACTTAAAAGTAAAATCGGGCAGATGCTTATTGTAGGTGCGCTTGGCACTACTATGCCGGATATGCGTTATCCCGACATGGACACGCTGAAAGTTGACATATCGGAAAGAAACTTAGGGGGAGTGCTTGAATTCGGGTATAACCTTAAAAATCTTCAGCAGATGCAGCTTCTCTCCGGCAATATGAAAAGCCTCGCACGGACGCCGGTGTTTATAGCAACAGACCAGGAGGGTGGAAAAGTTGCCAGGCTTGGCAGCTCCAACGGCTTTAAGGCGACCAGCACGGCTTACACGATGGGTACTGTTATTGATAACATGGACAGCACGCGCCTCTGGGCTTCAACTATGGCCGGGTGGCTCGTTGAGGCAGGTATAAATGTCGACTTCGCTCCTGTTACCGATGTGCTGGTAAACCCCAAAAGCCCTGCAATTGCGGGGGTGCAGAGAAGCTTTAACAAAAACCCCCTCAAGGTAGCCGAACACGCGGGCTATTTTATTGAAGAGCTCCATAAGAAGAATTTAATTTCGGCTCTCAAGCACTTCCCGGGCCACGGAAGCGCCGCAACGGATTCGCACCTGGGCTTTACAGACATTACAAACACGTGGGCGGATTCTGAACTTGTACCGTACAGAGAACTTTTTTCCAAAGGGCTGGTAGATATTGTAATGACGGGCCACCTCTATAATGCCAACATTGATACGCTTCCGGCCACGCTTTCAGAAAAGACTGTGCAGGGCCTCTTAAGAAACCAGCTGGGATATCAGGGCGTTGTTATTACAGACGATATGTCCATGGGGGCTATTTCAAAATATTACGGGTTTTTCGAGGCGGCCGCAATGGCTATAAATGCAGGCGTGGATATTCTGCTTTATAACCGTAACATACTTTCCGACAGCACCTCGCTGGTAAGGAGGCTTGAAGATTACCTGGAGAAAAAAGTTTTGGACGGAACTATTCCTCAAAGCAGGATTGACGAATCCTACGCCAGGATAATGGCGCTTAAAAACAGGTACTTTTACCCCTCAGGCGTTGGAAGCATAACAGCGTCTTTAATGCCTGATAAGTTCGAACTTCAGGGATATCCCAATCCCTTTAACGGCACAATAAAGTTCCAGGTGAAAATTCCCGTCTCATCCCACGCAGAAGTTAGAATTTACGACATGCTGGGGCGCGAGGTGGCTTTAGTTATGGATGATTACAAATCCAGGGGAGTTTATTACTTAAGCTGGAATGCCGGGGATCTCTCAAGCGGCCTGTATTTTGCAGTTCTTCATTCGGGCGATTTCACGCAGGCTTCAAAGCTGATGCTTCTTAAGTAGTTTTGTATTGAGACTATAAAAAAAGGGAGGCCTTTAACTCAAAGGCCTCCCTTAATTTTATACTGACTTAACTTTTATCTTACTTCTGCGCAAACTTCTTCAGGAGGTCTTTTGCCATATCCTTATGAACCATAAAATCAATCATCTTCAGTTTCACGTAATCTTCATGGAAGAAAACATATCCCGGGTTTGGTGAGCTGTATGAGCCTGCTCCTGAATCCTTAATGAGGAACCATTCCTTGCCGTTTTTCTCAGTGTAGCCAACAATATGAATTCCGTGGTCATCTGTAGTTGTCTGGTTGCTGAACCTCATCTGGCGTGCGTTTTCATCTATATATTCAGAAGGAATGTCGTAGCTTGGCACCATTGCAATTTCATTCTGTGAGCTGCAGCCGGGTTCCGATACGTCGCCGCCTATTCCAACTGTGTAGCCCTTAGAAACAGCGTTCTTTATTGTGCTCATGAATTCATCAAGAGGAACGTTGTAGTATTCCTTGTCGTGCCACCAGTTATCGGGCACCTTGTATTCCATCTGGCTAAAGTATGGCGATTCCTTAAGTGAGATGATGTCAACGTAATCATCCATATTAAGCCTTACAACCTTCTCAAAATATTCCTGCGGAGTAAGTTCGCCTGCCTCAGTCATAACCTTAACCGGGGGCTTGCCAAGATAATGGTCCAGTATGGATTTAATTGTAGAGACAACTTCTTCTTCATTCCAGTTGTTATTGGCCTTTACTGTCTGAAGATAATTATTCATCTCGGCGTAGAGCTTGCTGTGGTCGTGGCGTTTCTGGCCCGGGAGCATTCCTGTATATGATTCTTCAGGAACGATGCCGTATTTCTTCCATACTCTTCTTACGGCGTTGCTCTCGGAGCCCTCGCCGAAGTTTGAATTGCCTCTTTCCTCAACAAAGCGGCGGGCTTTTTCAACGTATTCCCAGTAAACGGTATATATCTCTGAGAGCTTTATCTGGCGCTTTGTCTGGCGGTAGATCTCGGATTCAAAAAATGACGTTGTTGAAAAGCACCAGCAGGTGCCTGTAAGCCCCTGATTTATAGGAGTATTGTGCCACGACTTTGTAAATTCACCGGGTGACTTCGGCAGGTCCAGCCCGGTAAAATCCATCCTGAAATATTTCTCTTCAGGTGTATCTTTCTTATTGAAGTCCTGTATATCCTTTTCCACCAGTTCCCAGTACGGGTTTTTGCTGTTTGAGAAAACCGCTTTGTCGGCCTGCTTTTTCTGTGCATGCAGGAGTGCAGGGGATAGTAATGCCAAAGCTAAAACGCAGATAACTTTCTTTTTCATAAAATTTCCCGGCTTTGTTTTAATGTTTTGTTTATTAAAATATTCTGAAGTGCTAATCGGTAAATAAAATATTTATGCCGGCAAATTAAATTAAGGCCGCCAGAAAAGCAATGCCGTTCGTGTAAATTGCAGCACACAGACCGGGTGTTTGAACGCTGGCAGGCGGGGGATGGGAAATTAAGTGCAGAGAGGGGGCAGAAGGATGCTTTTGAAAATCCTGCCGTCTTCTGCTCCGCTGCACCCGTACTTGTTAAATATTGTTATCCTCTCTTTTTACTTTCTTCAGGAATTCCATGAGGTCTATTCCGTCGTAGGATGAGTAGGCCCCGTAGGCGTCTACAAAAAGGCCCTTCGTGCCGTTGTCGGCCTTAATCAGGTAAATGACAGACATGTCATCCGGGTTCGATTCACCCTCAAAACGGTAGACCCTTTCAATTGTCAGCTCCTCCGGCTTGAAGACTTCTTTTGTTTCCTTGCTTGTCATCCCGAGGTCGGTCATCTTAAAGTCGTTTGTGTAACCCTTATCCCTCAGGTGATTTATTGTCTGCGACAAAGTGTACATATGTTCCTGGGCATTGTCCTGATCAGCTGTTGGCATAGCTATTTCTCCTTTGCTTTTTACAATCTCTTTCCTTTTTCATTCCTCTTCTACCGACTTTAACAATATAGAGGAATTGGTGTGAAAAACAATTCTAATTCATCCCTCTTTTGCAGTGAACTTTTATGAGTAAAACGTGGTTTACTTTTATAATGCACAAAGGCTTCCCTGTGCGGATTACCTCTGAAATGGCCGCAAATCTTTTTTATTAAATGACTTGCTAATTCATGGAAATAGTGTTACTTTAATGAATCTGATTCGCCCCTTTGAGGGCGTTTTTTATTTATGAACTATCTACAGCAAAATATTATTCAAATAGCAGAACAGACGGCTGAAAAGCTCGGGCTTCTGCTTATTGATGTGTCACTTAAAGGAGATAACCGCAATCGCATCGTTGAGGTATTTGTTGACAGCCGCAACGGTGTGTCTGTTGACGATTGTGCCGAAATGAGCCGCGAAATGGCATCTATCCTGGATTCTGCAGACCTGATTACTTCAAAGTACCGTTTGGATGTTTCTTCGCCCGGGGTGGACAGGCCGCTAAAGTTTCTTGAGCAGTTCTATAAGCATCTGGAAAGAAAGTTTGAGGTCTCATACAACATGCCGGTTAAAAAGGACGGCACCGGAAAAGAAGAAACAGAATCCGGCTCCTCTGAGGCCCCGCAGGCTTTGGAAGTAAGAAAAATAACCGGAAAACTGGTAAAGATAGATGGTGACACGTTGACATTCAAAGTAAATAACGAGGAAGTTCCTGTAAATTTTAATACAATTAAAACAGCTAAAGTTTTAATCAGCTTTTGATTACGGAGGAAAAACAGTATGAATACTGAAATAGTTGAATCTTTTTCACAGATGGTAAGGGAAAAGAGCATTGACAAGGATGTGCTTGCCGGTATAATCGAGGAGATTTTCGGCATTATGGTGAAGAAGAAATACGGAAATGATGCTAATTTCAGTGTTGTCGTTAACATGGATAAAGGCGATATAGAGATATTCCTCGAACGCCTGATTGTTGACGAGGTTCACGATCCGGGTCTCGAAATCTCTATTGACGAGGTTGAAGCCAAAGGAAATGACGATGAGCTGGAAGTTGGCGAGCCATATCCGGAAAGACTGGAACTCCACACCTTCGGCCGCCGTCTTATAAACCTGGCAAGGCAGAGCCTTAACCAGAAGATACGCGAACTCGAGAAAGATATCGTATTTAATGAATATAACGATATGGTTGGCGAAATTGTCGTTGGCGACATCTACCAGGTCAGGAAAAATGACATCCTCGTAAATCATAACAAAAATGAACTCCTTCTGCCAAGGCTCGAACAGCTGCCTAGAGAAAAATACAGAAAAGGGGAGACCATCCGCGCAATCGTCAAGGAGGTCAGGAAAACCCCCAACGGCCCCCAGGTTATTATTTCCCGTGCCGATAACGTTTTCTTAAGACGCTTATTTGAAATTGAGATTCCCGAAATATATGACGGTGTTATAGATATTAAAGGCATCGCCCGCGAACCCGGCGAAAGAGCCAAGGTTGCCGTTGAAAGCCAGGATACAAGGATTGATGCCGTTGGCGCATGCGTGGGTATGAAAGGCGTTAGAATTCATGCTATCGTCCGCGAGCTCAGCAATGAAAACATAGACGTGATCAACTATTCAGACGATCCGGATATCTATATACAAAGAGCCCTTTCGCCTGCCAAACTGAAATCCATCGACGTGGATACAAAGGCAAAGAAGGCAACAGTTGTTGCCGACAGCGATCAGGTTTCAATGATTGTAGGCCGTAACGGCGTTAATATCCGCCTTGCTATGAAGCTTACGGGTTATGATATTGAAGTCCTCAGGGAGGAAAAACCCTATGAGGAATATGAAGAAGATATCGAACTGATCGATATAAAAGAGGAACTTGGGGCTGACGTATACGAAACACTCATCAACCACCGCTATGATACGGCACTTGAAGTGCTGACGGCAGGCCCTGAAAAGCTGAAGGAAATTGAAGAATTCAGCGATGAAAAGATTGCCGAGATTATTAATATAATCAAGGGCCAGTTTGAAGAGGAAGAATAGAACTTAATAACAGGTGTCCAAATATATGACCGAAGACGTAAAATCTAAAAAACTAAGAATTTATAAATTTGCAGCGGAGTATAATCTATCTGCTGATATGCTCGTTGAATTTCTGCAGAAGAGGGGCTATGAGGTAAAAAGCCACATGTCGCCTCTTACTGACGAAATGATGGCCGATATTGCAAATCATTACAAGAAAGATATCGAGAAGGCCGAGAAGCATTACAGGAAAATCTCCGAATTCAACAAGAAAAGGGCTGAAAAGTCTGAAGAAGCTCCTCCAAAAGAAGAACTTCAGGCTGAAGCTGCTCCTCCGGAGGATATGTCTCTGATTGAAGAGCTGCCCGAGGAGACCGCTGTTGAAGCTCCTGCTGAAGAAGAAGAGGCACCTGCTCCGGTTAGTGAAGAACCTGTCCCGGTTCAAGAATCTCCCATGGAAGAAGCAGCACCTGCTCCACCTCAGGCGGAAATTCCTGAAGTAAAGGAAACGGAAGTCCCCCAAAAAGAGCCGCAGGCTGAAGCAAAACCCGAAATTGAAGCTCCGGCTCCAAAAGCTGAGCCAACGGCTGCTCCAAAGGCTGAAACAGCTCCTCAAGCTGAAGCTCCTGCTGAAAAAGCACCCGTTATTGAAAAAATTCCTGCTGCCGAGAAGCCTCAGGCTGAAACTCCGGTCCAGGAAAAGCCCCAGACTGAGAAGGCCCCTGTTGAAAAGGCAGCCGAGCAGCCGCAGGAGGTAAAAGTACCCCAGGATGTAAAAGTATTTAAGACCCAGGCCGAGCGTGACCTTGCCAGGAACAAGGGACTTACAATTGTAGGAAAGATCGATCTTGACCGCGAAAAGAGGGAACGTCAGGCAAGGCAGAAAGCAGCCCAGGAAAGGGCGGCTCAGGAAAGAGCAAAAACAGGCAAAAAAGAGGAAGAAAGGCCCGAAAGAAGGGAAAGACCTGATAGAAGGGAAAGACCTGCAGGAGCTCAGCCGCCAGTAAAAGGCCCGCAGGCCGGAGGCACGGCTCCCTCAGCAAAAGATGCCTACAAGCAGGAATCGCAGGAACAGGCTGCCAAGAAGAAAAAGAAAAAACCAAAGGCCAAGAAAAAAGGCAAAGAGGGTCAGCCCGAGGATGCTTCTGCTGCAAATAATCCTAATAATAAGAAGAAGAAATTCAAACGCGTTGAAGTAGATAAAAAAGACGTTGATGCTGCAATAAAAAGAACGCTTTTAAGCTTCGACGACTCTTCGGTTGCAGGACGTGCAAGCGTCAGAAAGAAAAAGAAGAAAGAAAAGCTCGAAGAGCAGGAAAGGCTCCAGGAAGAGCGCGAGCTTTCAGAATCTACAAAAATTAAAGTAACAGAATTTATTGCAGTTAACGAACTGGCAAACCTCATGCAGGTTTCAGTCAGCGACGTAATTGCAAAGTGTATAGGCTTGGGCATAATGGTTTCCATTAACCAGCGTCTGGATGTTGAAACTATCACGCTGGTTGCAGATGAATTCGGCTTTGAGGTGGAATTTGAGGAAGAGTACACTTCCGAGGAGCTGGAAGATATTCAGGATGTTCCTGAAGCGCTGAAAGGCCGTCCCCCGGTTGTTACAATCATGGGTCATGTCGATCATGGTAAAACATCTCTTCTCGACCGCATCCGTTCATCGAACGTGGTTGCAGGCGAGTCCGGCGGTATTACTCAGCACATAGGTGCCTACCAGGTTGAAGTTGCCAGCGGCAAGCTCATCACATTCCTGGATACCCCGGGTCATGAGGCCTTCACAGCCATGAGAGCCCGCGGCGCCAAGGTAACTGACATAGTTGTCCTTATTGTTGCAGCTGACGATGCCGTGATGCCGCAGACAGTTGAAGCTATTAACCATGCCCAGGCTGCCGGTGTGCCGATTATTATTGCAATTAACAAGATTGATAAGCCGGGAGCTAACCCGGATAAAATACGCCAGCAGCTGGCCGACAGGAACATACTTGTTGAGGACTGGGGCGGACGCTATCAGTGCGTGGAAATTTCAGCCAAGGCCAACCTCAATATTGAGGAGCTTTTGGAGAAGATCCTCCTGGAGGCCGAGGTCCTGGAGCTTAAGGCAAACCCCGACCGTCAGGCCCGCGGTACAGTAATTGAGTCTCAGCTGGATAAAGGCCGTGGAATTACGGGTACTATCCTTGTCCAGAAGGGTACCCTAAGAGTCGGCGACCCGTTTGTAGCAGGTGTTTACTACGGGCGTGTGCGTGCAATGTTTGACGAAAGAAACAGGAAAATTGATGTTGCGCCTCCTTCGGCTCCGGTTCTTGTACTTGGATTTGAAGGTGCCCCTCAGGCAGGCGATACTTTTGTGGTTGTTAACTCTGAGCGTGATGCAAGAGAGATCAGCCTGAAACGCCAGCAGTTAAAGCGTGAGCAGGATCAGCGCCAGATTCATCATATTACACTCGATGAAATTGCACGCCAGATCTCAATTGGCGGCGTAAAGGAACTTCCTCTTATCGTAAAAGGCGACGTGGACGGATCTGTTGAAGCACTTTCAGATTCACTCATGAAGCTCTCAAACGAAGAGGTTTTAGTACGCGTAATACATAAGGGTGTTGGCGGAATCTCCGAAGGTGACGTTCTTCTGGCAGCAGCCTCAGGCGCCATTATTATCGGTTTCCATGTAAGGCCTAACCTGAATGCCCGTAAGCTGGCTGAAAATGAGAAAGTTGACATCCGTCTTTATAATGTTATCTATGACGCAATAAACGAGGTTAAATCTGCTTTGGAAGGCCTCCTCTCCCCGGTAATTTCCGAGGAGGTGGTTGCCACAATCGAAGTAAGAGATACCTTCAAGGTGCCGAAAGTCGGTACGGTTGCAGGCTGCTACGTGCAGGAAGGCAAGGTAATGCGTACGAACAAGATCCGCATTATCCGCCAGGGTATCGTTGTCCACGACGGCGAGCTTGCAAGCTTAAGACGCTTTAAGGATGACGTCAAGGAAGTTGATGCCGGCTATGAATGCGGTCTGAACATCAACAACTTTAACGACCTTAAGGTGGGCGATATAATAGAAGCTTATAAAATTGTTGAAACAAAGAAGAAATTAGCTTAGGTGAAAATGCTGAACGCCGGGATGCCAAAAGAGTAAGGTTTAATTCCTTCCCGGCATCGGGCCTTCAGCATTTAACATTTTAGGCCCAAGAGAGAAAGTGAAATAAAATGGCGTACCGGAAAGACAAACTATCGCAGCTGATTAAAGAAGAAGTAAGCTGGATTTTCCTTTACAAGCTGAAGGACCCTTCCTTTGGATTGGTTACAGTGACAAACGTCAGGATGAGTCCCGACCTTAAGATTGCAAAGATATACATCTCGGTTTTCGAGAAGGAAAACCGCCAGACGGTCTTAAACAGGATAAACGAAAAAAAAGGGACCATTAGAAGTGAGCTCGCTCATAAAATTAAAGTGAAATTTATACCGGAACTGGACTTCTATATTGATGATACGACCGATTATGTGGAAAGAATAGAGGACCTGTTTAAGAAAATCCATAAAGAAGATGACAAAAACGGCAGTAATAACCAGGCAGACGATTAATCTTAAGTGCGCGGATTTTGATAAAGGCGAAGTAATTCTTATTGATAAGCCGCTCTATAAGTCCTCTTTTAACATGATCTATAAGATCCGCAAGGCTACGGGCGTTAAAAAAGCCGGGCATGCAGGAACACTGGATCCGAGGGCTACGGGGCTCTTGATTATCTGTACGGGTAAAAAAACCAAGGAGATCAGCCTTTTCCAGGACTGCTGTAAAACCTATACCGGAGTAATAACTTTAGGTAAGACTACTCTTTCCATGGATTCCGAGACCGATTTTGTCGAGGAAAAAGGGACCGAAGGGATCTCAGAAGAGGATATACTTCTTGCGAGAGATTCTTTCCTGGGCGAAATCTTTCAGACTCCTCCTATGTATTCAGCCGTAAAATTTAAGGGCAAATCGCTCTACAAGTATGCCCGCAAGGGCGTTGAGCTCAAAAGGGAGCCGAGGCAGGTGACAATTTCGGGCTTTAATATCACAAAAATAGACATGCCCGAAGTGCACTTTGAAATTACGTGTTCAAAAGGAACTTATATTAGGGTTATTGCCCACGATTTTGGACAGAAACTGGGCTGCGGAGGCTACTTAAGCGCGCTCAGGAGGACAAAAATCGGGGAATTTGACGTTCAGGATGCTTTTACAATAGATGAATTTGTCTCCCTCTGGCACAACAGGGAGGCTCTGGAAGAGGGCGCAGAGGGTAAGGACCTTCAGGCTTAAGCCGGGGGAAGCATCTTTGGTTTATTTTGTGCCGGAAAAAACGTATATTTATTTACTTTTGTTTAGATCTCTGTTTAATGAATGTATTCACGGATATAAGTCAGGTTACTGAAGACAAAAATACGGTAGTTACAATTGGGACCTTTGACGGCTTTCATCTGGGCCATAAGGAAATTGTAAATCGTGCTCTTATGAGCGCCTCAAAACTAGGCGGCAGAAATTTTCTGGTTACCTTTGAACCGCACCCAAGGAGCGTTGTTTCCAGGGATTTTGATCTGAAGCTCCTGACAACTCTGGATGAGAAGCTAAAGCTTTTTGAAGAAGCAGGAATTGAAAACGTTCTGGTAATAAATTTTACCCCGGAACTCTCAAAACTGACTTCAGATGAATTTTTTGAAAGATATATCAGTAAAATTGGCCTTAATGAACTCGTTATAGGTTACGATCACAGGCTTGGCCGTAACAGGGATGGCGATGAGAACAAGCTCAGGGAAATAGGCCTCAGGTATTCTTTTGACGTTACCATAGTTCACGCCGTTACAATTGACGGCGACACGGTAAGCAGTACAAAGGTAAGGCAGGCCATTTTAGACGGTAATATTGAAAAGGCCAATAAGTATCTGGGAAGAAACTATTCCTTCAAAGGAACGGTTGTTAAAGGTGCAATGAGAGGGCGGACATTAGGCTTCCCCACGGCAAATATAGCTTCTGCTGGTAAAGAAAAGCTCCTTCCCGCAAGAGGAGTTTATGTGGTTGAAATAGTTGTCTCAGGCAGTCCTAAACACGGCGTTATGAACATCGGAATGCGTCCCACCTTTGGCGATACCCCTGAACTTATTACTGAAATTAATATCTTTAACATGAGTGAGGATATCTACGGTGAAAGTGTAGAGGTAAGTGTGCTGCAGAAGCTGCGCCCGGAGAAGAAATTTTCATCCAGGGAAGAGCTCATAAGGCAGATTGAGGAGGATAAAAAAACGGCTTTGAATTTTATAAATAACTTAAATAATTAACCCCGGTCACCTCTGGGGTTACATCGTACAACATAATGGAGAAATGTAATGGCAATTACAAACGCAGAAAAACTTGAACTTATCAAGAAATATGGTAAAAATGAAAAAGACAGCGGTACAGCCGAAGTCCAGATTGCGATCCTGACAAAAAGGATCAATGATTTGACAGGCCACTTCAGTGAGCACAAAAAAGATCATCACTCAAGACGCGGCCTGATGATGCTCGTCGGCAAAAGACGCAGATTACTGGACTATCTTGCCGCTAAAGACATCAATAGGTACAGAACTATAATCAAAGAATTAAATATCAGAAAGTAAGGTTTTGAATGATTTACAAAAAAGAAGTTGAAATTGGCGGAAAAGTTCTTTCTTTAGAGACCGGCAGATATGCCAAGCAGGCTAACGGAGCCATTATGGCCCGTATGGGGGATACCATGGTGCTTGTAACAGCAGTTGCCGCAGAAGAAGCTAAAGAGGATCAGGATTTTTTCCCTCTTTCAGTGGAGTACAGAGAAAAATCCTTTGCTGCCGGCAAAATTCCAGGCGGATTCTTTAAAAGAGAAGGCAAGCCTTCAGAAAAAGAGATCTTAAGCGCCCGTTTAATAGACAGGCCTATCCGCCCGTTGTTTGCTAAAAGCTATAAGAACGAAACACAGGTCGTGGCTTTCGTTTACTCATTCGACGGCGAAAACGATCCCGACGTCCTGGCCGCAGTTGCTGCCTCGGCAGCTCTCACAGTCTCCGATATCCCTTTCCTCGAGCCCGTTGGCGAGGTAAGAGTAGGAAGAATTAATGGCGAACTCATAATCAACCCTACACTCCAGCAGACAGCACAGAGTGAACTTGAAATCATCGTAGCCGGTACGGCCGACTCGATCATGATGGTTGAAGGCGAATCTAACGAGATCAATGAAGCTGAGCTCCTGGAAGCTTTGCGCTTTGCTCACGAACACATTAAGAACCTCGTTAAAATGCAGAATGAGCTCCGCGAGGAAGCCGGAAAGGCAAAGAAAATTCCGGAAGACAAAGTTGTTGACGAGAATCTGCTTAAGGACGTAAATGACCTGGCTTATAACAGGTACGCATCTATCGTTGCCAGTGTCCTTAAAAAAGAAGAACGCTCGGAACAAAACAAAGCCCTTAACAATGAAGTGGTTGAAGCCCTGAAGGAAAAATATCCCGAAGGTGAAAAAGCGATCCGTGAGATCCTCCACGACATCGAAAAAGAGCTCATGCGCAAGAGAATACTTGAAGAAGGCCTCCGCTTAGACGGCAGAAACACCACTCAGGTCAGACCGATTACCGTAGAACTTGGCGTACTGCCAAGAACACACGGATCGGCTCTCTTTACACGCGGTGAAACACAGAGCTTAACAACTCTTACTCTCGGAACAAAAAATGATGAACAGACCATAGACGGCCTCCAGGAAGAATATACAAAGAAATTCCTCCTTCATTATAACTTCCCCCCGTTCTCTGTCGGCGAAGTCGGCAGAATGTCAGGCGTGGGAAGAAGGGAAGTCGGTCACGGCCACCTGGCTGAAAGAGCCCTGAAGAAGGTTATTCCTTCAGAAACCACGTTCCCTTATACTATCCGTCTTAACTCGGATATACTTGAATCCAACGGTTCCTCCTCAATGGCAACCGTTTGTGCCGGCAGCCTGGCACTCATGGATGGCGGTGTTCCGGTTGCAAAACCGATTGCCGGTATTGCAATGGGACTTGTAAAGGAAGGCGACAGATTTGCCGTTCTTACAGATATCCTCGGCAATGAGGATCACCTGGGAGACATGGACTTCAAGGTTGCCGGTTCCACAGAAGGCATTACCGCAATTCAGATGGATATCAAGATACAGGGTATCTCTTTCGAGATCATGGAAACAGCACTCAAGCAGGCAAAAGACGGACGTTTCCACATTCTCGGCATCATGAATGAAGCAATCTCAAAGCCTAAGGAAGCAATCAGTCCTTATGCTCCAAGTCTGATTACAATAAAGATACAGACAGATCAGATTGGTCTTCTCATCGGCCCCGGGGGAAAAACCGTACAGGGTCTGCAGAAGCAGTATGGAGTTGATATCAACATTGAAGAAGACGGTACCGTTAACATTGCTTCGGCTAACAGCGAGTCGGCTAAAAAGTGCAAAGAGCACATAAAGCTTCTGACTGCTACGCCTGAAGTTGGCGAAATCTACGACGGCAAGGTAATCAAGATCATGGATTTTGGTGCTTTCGTCGAGATCCTGCCCGGTAAGGAAGGCCTTCTCCACATCTCACAGATTGAGAACAGAAAGATCGATAAGGTAACTGACGTTCTTAAAGAAGGGGATGCTGTAAAAGTTAAGCTGGTTAAGATCGAAAACGGCAAGTTCAGCTTAAGCCGCAAAGCTTTACTGAACGATAAACCGGCTGAAACTAAGTAATA
The DNA here is from genome assembly GCA_025612375.1 of Ignavibacteria bacterium. Taxonomy (NCBI): domain Bacteria; kingdom Pseudomonadati; phylum Ignavibacteriota; class Ignavibacteria; species Ignavibacteria bacterium. The sequence continues at coordinate 116,541 of JAAXKN010000005.1, read as the reverse complement.
TTCTTTGAGAAAGGCGCTGATTTTTTTTTCAGCGTCTTTCTTTGTAATTTTTTAAGCCGCTCCCTTGTGCGGCTATTGAAGCCTTTGAAAAGGCCGATTTGCTGCATATAAAGAGAGGCTAACCAGGCTATGAAACGATGAAGTAATGAAGATTGGGAATTTGGATATAGGGAAAAAGGCTATTCTGGCGCCAATGGCAGAAGTGACCGACGCGCCCTTCAGGCAGATATGCCGCGAATATGGCGCAGGCCTTACTTTTACACAGATGGTCAGCGCTAAAGGCGTTGTAGAGAATGCCTTTGCCACACTTAAGGTTCTCGCCTTCAGCCAGAGTGAAAAGCCAATCGGTGTCCAGCTTCTGGGCAGTGACCCGGAGTACATAGAAAAAGCAATTCATGACATAAAATCTTTCAAGCCTGACCTGATCGACCTGAACTGTGGATGTTCTGTTCCAAATGTCTGCCGGATCGGACTGGGCGCCAGCATTCTAGACAAACCCGACCTTCTGGAAAGACTAGTTAAGTCAATGGTTAAGGCCGCAGGAAATATCCCCGTTTCAGTTAAAATACGTGCCGGACGCGACAGGCAGCACGTGACCTTGCTTCAAAATGCCAGGATCATAGAGGATAACGGGGCCTCAATGATTACAGTCCATGGCAGATTCCGTTCCGATTCCTATAAAGATGAGGCAGACTGGAACTGGATAAGAAAGGTTAAGGAAAATGTTTCAATTCCTGTCGTGGGAAACGGTTCACTCTTTGAACCGGAAGACTGCCTGAAGATGATGAATGAAACCGGATGCGATTCGGTCTTTATTGCCCGCGGAGCGCTCGGAAATCCTTTTATTTTCAGCAGGCTTAATGCTGCTTCGGCAACGGGAAAGGATCCCGGAAAGCCCACAGCAGATGAAGTTGCCAAAGCTGCGCAAAGGCATCTTTCATTACTCATTAAGGATTCAGGCCCGTTTCAGGGTGTTAAAAAGGCCAGAAAGCATCTTATCTGGTATTTCAGGTCTTTCAACGGAATAAGCAGTTTCATTGAAAAGATCTTTTCCCTGGATGAAGCCTCCTTAGTTGAAGAATATATCAGCGAACATGCTGATAAGATTAAGAAAAATGTTTATCCCGAAGAGGATTTAAGAAAAATAGAACTAAGTTTTAAAGACCGCGTTCTCTTCTGGATGAATGAAAAACAAACACAGGAAGTTGCAAAACAATAGTTCCATTAGAGATTTACATGGTAAAAGAAATAATTATTAACTCATCCTCGTCACAGAACCGTGTAGCTATCACCGAGGATGGCAATCTGGTAGATTTTTTTGTCGACCATCCGGAAAAAAGAAGAATGGTCGGGGATATCTACCTTGGCAAAGTTGCACGGATATTGCCCGGCATTAAAGCCGCCTTCATCGACATCGGGATGAAGCACGATGCATTTCTGCATTTTTCCGATATAGGTGACCGCCTCGAAGGCCTCCAGAGCGTTCTGGATGACGATTCAGAGCTGGAAGACGTGGCCGACGATGTGGCAGAACATAACGCTCCTGCCAGAAATACACAGCAGCAGGTTGACGCAGAGGTAAGAAGAGAGCCTTTTATTCCCAAACTGCATAAAGGACAGGAAATATTAGTCCAGATCACTAAGGAACCTGTCGGCAATAAGGGCGTAAGGGTCACTTCTTCAATATCGCTGCCGGGCAGGTTCTGCGTACTGCTTCCTTTCGACAGCAAAATTGGTATATCCAAGAAAATAGCCGAGTTCAGGGAACGCAGGCGTCTAAAAAGCATTGCAAAGGGCATACTGCCCGAAAACTGCGGACTTATAATACGTACCGCAGCTAAAGAACAGTCGGAAGAATCCCTTTCGGATGACCTGAAATACCTCGTAAAGACATGGGAGGAAATTTCGGCAGCCGCAAAGACGGATACCCCGCCGGCACTTTTATATCAGGACTTAAGCACTACTTCAAGCGTAATAAGGGACCTTTTTACGCCGGACATTTCAAAGGTATTTATCGATTCGCGCAAGCTCTACAAACAGATTAAGAGCTATGTGCACCTGGTTCAGCCCGCGCTGATGGATAAAATTGAGCTTTTCAGGGAAAACCAGTCGATATTTGAAGCCTTTAAGATCGATGAAGCAATTAAAACCCTCATGGGAAGGAAAGTCCCTCTTCCCTCGGGAGGCTACCTGATAATAGACCATACAGAAGCTATGGTTGTAGTTGACGTCAACAGCGGGCGCTATGCGGCTAAAAAGGAGCAGGAGCTTAATTCACTTAAGACCGATCTTGAAGCCGCGCGAGAGGTTGCACGCCAGCTGAGACTAAGGGATATAGGCGGACTGATAGTCTGCGACTTTATTGACCTGGAAGACGAGAAGAACAGGAAGAAGATCTATGACGAGCTGAAGAAGGAATTCCGCAAGGACAGGGCAAAGGTTTCTGTTCTGCCGATGACAGATTTCGGGCTCATACAGATCACGCGTCAGAGAATAAGGGAGAATATTCTCCATACAATGAACGAGGTCTGCCCGTTCTGCAACGGATCGGGGCTTCTGACCAAGAAATCAAATCTTCTGCATGAAATTGAGACGTGGCTGAAGCGTTTTAAGAGCCAGTCGCCCGAGAAGTTCCTCGTACTCAACGTTCATCCTTCGCTTGGCATCAAGTTAAGGGAGGGCAGGGTAAAGAGGCTTACAAAACTTCAGTTCAAATATTTTGTAAAGATAAAACTTGTTGAGGATGAAAATTTCAATCCTGCAACATTCCGTTTCCTTTCAGCCAAAACAGGCAAGGACATAACGGCGGAATTTATTGGTTAAATAAAGTTTTAGTACGGTTAAATTTCAGTCAAACAAGCCGAAGCTCAGCTTCGGCTTTCTTATTTATGCTCAATCAAAAAAATGTGATCATTTATAACAACGCACATTGTAAGTCCTTCGAAGAAGTACGCAACCTTATTAGCCCCGGGTTACAAATCCACTTTAGGGGATGCCGTAACCCTGGGGAAATGAATCCCCCACACACCACAGAGCGCCGGCAGGGACGACACATAAGATTGTTCCCGGTTCAAAAGATAAAGATCATCACCGGATCTAATTGATCCACATTTCCCGAATAAAAATGAATGCATTCGCCGGATTAAATTCACATGCGGCGGATAAATTAAATTCATATCCTCCGGATATAATTCATCCACATTCAAAAACATTTGATTGGGACGGATTTTTATGTGACGCCCCTGCCCGGGGCTTGGGGGATTTTTTAATTATGTTACTATGCCGGTATGGTCAATTCCATGCCGGTGATATTAATTAAATTTTCGTAATTTGGAACTAACATATTTCTTAGTTGGGTGATTTATGAAAAAAACTACTTTCGTACTTATTGCTATTCTTTTTCAGCTCATCTCTACAGTGGTATTCTCTCAGGACAGCCTTCACTATGTTACTTCATTCCATGGGACTTCATTTGCTGACGGCCTTTGGAAAAGTTCCGGTGTGGGGGACGTAAATGGCGACGGGCTGTCTGACTTTATCGTGCAATATGTAAAGCACACTGAACTTTACTACGGCTCTAAGAACCTGAAGGACTTGAAGCCTGCCCAAGTGTTCTATTGTGAAGACATCGCCCCGATTGGTGACGTAAATGGGGATGGATTTAGTGACATTATGACAAGAGAAAAAGATACGGTTAATCCCGGTTATCCAAATCTACCAAACATATTCAGGATATATTATGGAGGTAAAGATTCCGATACTATTCCTAAGTTCTCCTATAAATTCCCGAATTACTTCAAACATCCTTACACAATGGGCAGGAACATTGGTGACGTAAACGGCGATGGATACGGTGACTACATTATATGTTCGGTAGACGACTGGGATAATGGAACAGGACGGATTTTTGTATTCTTGGGAGGAAGGACCCTCTCTGCAACTCCCGCTCTTCAGATTGACCTTCCCGTTGATTCATTAAAGCATAGGGGCTATTTATTCGGGAAAGAGATTATTGGTGTAGGCGACGTAAACAACGACAAGTATCAGGATTTCCTTGTAAGCGGTTCATTTAGCACAGGATCTTCAGGAATGGCTTTTCTCTACTTTGGAGGCCACACACTCAGTGATAAGCCCGGTAAAATACTCACTGACCCCCTTGGAATATCCGGTTTCACCCGTGCAATCAGAAACGCAGGTGACTTGAATAAGGATGGGCGGAATGATTTTATTATTACTGATTTTGCATATAATCACGTTTATTTTAGCCCAGACAGTGTGGTATCCTTTTCACATACGGAAAATAATGATGATGTTGCCTCTGGTGGGGACATTAATGGTGACGGTTACTATGATTTTATAATTGGAAATGGAGAGTATATAAACAAGGCCGGCGTAATGGTTGGAAAGGCTTTCGGGTATTATGGCGGAAGTGTCATTGATACCATGGAATCCTTTAGCTTGGAAGGAACTAATAAGTGGTTCTATTATTCATATAATATGTCAATTGTTGGAGATATAAACGGGGATGGATGTGCCGAGGTGTTGATTCATGAACCCCTATGGCCTGATTATAACGACTATAAATGTTCCGGAAGAGCAATACTCTATTCATATAAAAAGCTCACAGATGCCGTAGAAGAAAAAAACTTCAGCCCTGAGGAATTCAGCCTTCTTCAGAACTATCCCAATCCGTTTAATCCATCTACTACAATAAGCTATAATATGCCTTATTCCGGCCATGTGGAGCTTAAAGTCTACGATATGCTGGGAAAAGAGGTAATGCATGTTTTCAGCGGTGAAAAGCCTGCGGGAATTCATAAAACAAATATCAATGCCGCCAGTCTTCCAAGCGGAATATACGTCTGCAGAATTCACGTCATTTCAGAAAACAATTCCTTTGAGAAATCAATCAAAATGACCCTCCTTAAATGAGAATGTTGATCATATTTTTTCTAAAGAACCGGGTATTACCATTAATCCCGGTCCTTTTACTCTTAAGCAGTCTGCTGCACTCCGAGGATAACAGCGTTACATTGAGAAAGATAAAAGAACACGAAAAAGAAATCCTGAGGGCTTCAAAGCTCTTTGACATTAGCCCCCTTTACCTCAAGGTCATCATTTACACGGAAAGGACTCTCAACTATAACTGGGAAGACGAGGCTTTGGATGAAATCATTGCACGCTCGGGACTTAACAGTTCCCTCGGGTTCTGCCAGGTGAAGATGAAGACGGCATACTGGATAGAGTTTCAGTTGAGTAATTCTCAGAATGAATTCTACCCGGGCGATAAGTACAAGGGGGTACTCAGTTTAAGTAAAAGTCCTGAAGAGATAATCAGTAAACTAAGTAATGATTCCATGAACATACTTTATGCAGCCGCTTACTTAAGAATATTTCAGAGCTGCTGGAAGAAATCAGGCTTCCCGATTGATATGGCCCCCGATATTTTAGGTACACTTTACTCTTCAGGACCCTATGATTCTGAAGGGAAGCTCAGAAAACCAAACCGGAATCCAAGACCCAACTACTTCGGAAGCAAAGTCATTGAGGCTTTGAAGAACTTGCAATAGCAAAAAAGGTATTCATGACTGAGCTGTAGTGTCTTGTTAAGGCCATGAAAAATGATAAATATTTATTATGTTATCTAAAGATTTTGTGAAATTCATTCTCCTGGCTCCAGCTTGCTCTTACTACAGTTCAAGTATTTTGTAAAGATCAAACTTGTTGAGGATGAAAATTTCAATCCTGCAACATTCCGTTTCCTTTCAGCCAAAACAGGCAAGGACATAACGGCGGAATTTATTGGTTAAATAAAGTTTTAGTACGGTTAAATTTCAGTCAAACAAGCCGAAGCTCAGCTTCGGCTTTCTTATTTATGCTCAATCAAAAAAATGTGATCATTTATAACAACGCACATTGTAAGTCCTTCGAAGAAGGACGTAACCTTAGTAGCCCAGGGTTACAAATCCCCTTTAGGGGATGCCGTAACCCTGGGGAAATGAATCCCCCACCCCATCCAAGCTCCGATCAGGAGCGACACATAAACCATGATCAAAACATGATCCGGCAAAACACAAACCCAGGATCGGGACATATAATTGTGCCCCGTTTCACACAGTTGCAATTACAGCCGGATTAAATTGTTTCATATCCAAAGCCACATAATCCCTTTCCAAACCGCATAAATAGGAGCAGCTATGACGCAAACATTTAGCCAGATCTACATCCATCTGGTATTTGCAGTCAAATTAAGAAATTTTAGGATAAGCCCTTCTTTTTCTGATCACCTGGAGAAATACATTACAGGGATCGTAAAGAATAAGGGCGCTAAGCTGATGGCCATAAAGGCAATGCCAGATCACATGCATATATTCATATCTATATATCCGGATACCTCTATTTCTGGACTGGTAAGGGACATAAAGGCATGCTCATCAGGATACATAAAGAAAACCTTTCATTATAGTCTCTTCTCCTGGCAGACGGGCTACGGGGCATTCTCATACTCCAAGAGCCAGTCTAAAGAGGTAATTAAATATATTCTCAGCCAGGAGGAATTCCACAGGCACAGGTCCTTCAGGGAAGAATACACAAAGATCCTCATGGACTTTGGTGTGGATTATGATGAAAAACGCCTCTTTACCTGGATTTCTGAGGATGAAATGTCATCTCTCATGAATCGTTATCACCAATGACCCATCATCTTCATGAGATGTGTCGCTCCTGACCGGAGCTTGGATGGGGTGGGGGATTCATTTCCCCAGGGTTACGGCATCCCCTAAAGGGGATTTGTAACCCTGGGCTACTAAGGTTACGTCCTTCTTCGAAGGACTTACAATTTTTCTTGGCAAAATCGAAATACATTGTATTTGCTCTCTTTGAACCCTTTATCAGGAAAAGGCTGAAATTCCATCCAAATTAATGAACCTGCAAATCGCTTCTTTACCCCATTACTGCTTTGTACTTTGTCGGTGAATTTCGTAACTTTGTGCCTTAGTAATTCGTTTATGGGTAATAAGTTATCAATTTGATTTGACTTACACCTGACATATGCATGATGATTATAAAATGAGGAGCTGCTAATGAAATTTTTCATAGATACCGCCAGTATTTCAGAAATTAAAGAGGCTGCGGCCCTGGGTATTCTTGACGGCGTTACTACTAACCCCTCCCTGGTTGCTAAGGAAGGCAAAAACTTCCGCCAACTCCTGGATGAAATCCTTAAGATCGTAGACGGCCCGGTAAGCGCCGAGGTCATTTCTACCGATTACGACGGAATTGTAAAAGAAGGCCGCGAGCTTTCACAGATACATAAAAATATCGTTGTTAAGGTCCCTTTAATTAAAGAAGGCCTTAAAGCCGTTAAAACCTTAAGCCAGGAAGGCATAAATACAAACGTTACACTCTGCTTTTCACCTTCACAGGCACTCCTGGCAGCAAAGGCCGGGGCAACTTACATCAGCCCCTTCGTAGGCCGCCTGGACGATATTAGCCACGACGGAATGGAACTCATTAGCCAGATAGTCCAGATCTACCGCAACTACGGCTTTAAGACCGAGGTTCTGGTTGCCTCCATACGCCACCCCCTGCACCTTGTTGATGCAGCGCTCATCGGCGCCGACGTTGCAACCATGCCCTTTAACGTAATAGACAAGTTATTTAAGCATCCCCTGACCGACTCCGGCCTGGAGAATTTCTTAAAAGATTGGAAAAAATTGAACCAATAATTGAAGGAAATATGAAAAAGACCACATTATTCCAGGTTCACGAAAATCTGGGCGCCAAACTAATCGACTTCGCAGGCTATATGATGCCTGTGCAGTACAGCTCCATTATCGCCGAACATAAGGCGGTAAGAAATTCGGTGGGTGTTTTTGACGTTTCTCACATGGGCGAAGTTTTTATTAAGGGCCAAAAGGCGCTGGATTTCGTGCAGTATATTACTGTTAACGACGCCTCAAAGCTTACACCGGGCAGGGTTCAGTATTCAGCTATGTGCTACGCCAATGGCGGCATCGTAGATGACCTCCTGGTCTACAAAGTTTCCGATGAGGAATTCATGCTCGTTGTAAACGCATCCAACAAGGATAAGGATTACAACTGGATGAAGGAAAACAACACCTTCGGCGTCGAAATCCTCGACGAAAGCGATGAATATTCTCTTCTTGCCGTCCAGGGCCCTAAATCGCTGGAAACAGTGCAGAAACTCTGCGACAAAAAGATCGATCTGGAGTACTACCACTTCTTCAAGGCTAAAGTTGCAGGCGTAGACATGATAGTCTCACGCACTGGCTACACAGGAGAACTGGGATATGAACTCTATTTCAAGGGCGATACTAAAGTTGCCGAAAACGTGTGGAATAAGCTTTTTGAAGCCGGTAAGGAATTTGACATTCAGCCCGTGGGCCTGGGTGCAAGAGATTCACTGCGCCTTGAAATGGGCTTCTGCCTCTACGGGCACGACATAGACCAGACTACAAACCCTCTTGAAGCAGGACTTGGCTGGATTACAAAACTTAACAAGCCCAGTGACTTTATTGCAAAGGACGTTCTCTTAAAAGTTAAAGCTGAAGGACTTAAAAGAAAGCTCGTTGCAATGGTTTCAGATGAAAAAGCTTTCCCGCGCCAGGGCTATGAGCTTACAGTTGACGGAAAGAAAGTCGGCTGCGTAACAAGCGGAACCGTAAGCCCTGTGCTGGAAAAGCCTATTGCCATGGGTTATGTTGACGCGGAATACGTAAAGGAAGATGCCCAGGTTAATTTCCTCATCAGGGGAAAAGAGATCCCGGCACAGCTCGTAAAACTTCCTTTTGTAAAAAAATAAAATTAATTTGTATTTTGTGGCATGCGCCTCTGAGGCGTATGCCCGGTTATCTTTAGCGGTGATGCCTGTCTATAATCAGTGAATATTTCCGAAATTAACGCTAAGATTTGATTACAAAGTACCGGAATTGAACATTAAACTTAAAGACTATGAAACTAAACGTACATTTTTCACCCTCACAAACCGACGAGCTTTACTTTTCAGGTAAAACTTCAGTTGTTATTGATGTCCTTAGAGCCACTACAACAATTGTTACTGCTCTTTTTAACGGAGCAAGAGAAGTTATTCCCGTAAATTCAATTGAGTTTGCGATGAAAGTCTCAGGGAATGCTTTCGGAGGACAGACGCTTCTGGGCGGTGAGCGGAACACAAAAAAGATCGAAGGTTTTCAGCTCGGAAATTCTCCTTTTGAATACACGCACGAGGTTGTAGCCGGTAAATCTATAATTCTTTTTACTACAAACGGTTCGAAAGCTATTGTCAGGGCAAAGTTTTCGGAAAATCTCTATATCTGTTCCTTTCAGAACATACAAAGCATTGCTCAGCACCTTTTTGAGCTCGGTAAGGATGTTGAAATCGTCTGCTCAGGGCGCAATGGGAGTTTCTGCATTGATGACACCATATGTGCCGGGAAGCTGGTAACGGAAATTCAGAAACTCAAAGAAGACGTGGAACTTACGGATTCCTCCAGGGCCAGCGTGGTCTTAAGCAAATCCTATGGAAAAAGCATTCATAAAATACTTGCCGAATGCGAACACGGGAAGTTGCTCATTGAAAACGGGTTTGAACAGGATATTGCATTCTGCGCCAAGGCAGGCGGTATGGAAGTCATACCTTATTTTACGGGCGGAATGGTAAAAATCCTGAATAAGCCCCGTACTAACGAATTTCAGGGCTAATTGAGTATTTAGAATAATGGCAGTAAAGAAAAAGACCGGCAGCTCACCTGCAAAGGGAGAAAACTATTTTAAAATCTCCATGGAAAAAAAACAGAAGATACTCGGTATTTTTCTTGTGGTTTTTTCCCTGCTTATACTGCTGAGTATTATTTCTTATTCGGCCGCGGACGAGGCTTTCCTTACAAACAGCCTCTCAGATGTCTCGGCAGAAAGAAGCCAGTCTACACACAACCTGGTGGGGCTTGCCGGGGCTTATGTAGCCTCGTTTCTCGTTAACTCAATTTTCGGCTTTAGTTCCGTCGTTTTCCCCGTGATCCTTTTTATCTGGGGCTATTCAATTGCCGTAAGCAGAAACTACCGCCTGGCCTTAAATCTCTCAAATTTCCTTCTGGCCTCGGGGGCACTCATTTCCTCGTTTTTCGGCGTACTGCGCTTTAAGCTTAACCTTTTCCGCGACGTCAATGAGCTCTCGGGCAACGCCGGTGGATTCCTCGGTATCTCTTTAGGCAAAATGCTTGGAGGCCTGGGAAGCCTTATACTTATCTCCACCTTAATGCTCGTTACACTTATAATTGCCTTTGACGTAAAACTGGGCCCCATCCTTCAGTTCTTCAGGAGCCTTTTTGAGCATTCAGAGGCGATGCTTGAAAAAGCAAAGGAAAACCTGCAGGAGAAAAAGGAATCGAAGACTGCCGGGAACCTGGAGAAAATTAAAAACCTCAAGGCGGAAAAGCCTAAGAAACAGAAGCCTCAGAAGCTGGACATTGAGGACGTTTCTGAAGATCCTATGCTGGCCGCAGGAGAAGAGGAAGAAGAAACCACAATTAAAATTGTCCGTTCAAATGAGCCCGAGCTGGAAGCCGTGGAAGACCATGTGCCCCAGGTGCTCTTAGACGGGGAAGTTCCTGTAAAGGAAACGGGGAAAAAGGAAGAAAAAAAGAAATTTACCGACATTCCTGAAGACGTAATTGACAAGGATGAGGAAGCAAAGCTTCCGAACCAGTGGGAAGAAACAATTCCATATAAAAAGCCATCCCTGGCGCTTCTGGATCAGGCTCCTGAAGAAAGCTACAAGGTGGCTGAAGAAGAACTGAAAAGAAATGCCGAGCTCCTGAAAGAAAAACTGGCCCTTTTCGACATAAAAATTGAAGACATAACCGTTACCCCGGGACCTGTTGTTACTTTGTATGAGATTGTCCCTTCGCCGGGAGTTAAGATCAGCCGTATTGTAAGCCTTGAAAACGACATAGCCCTTGCACTTGCAGCACGCGGAATTAGAATTATTGCCCCTATTCCGGGCAAAAGCGCAATAGGCGTTGAAATACCGAATGCCGAGGCGGCACTAGTAAATGCCCGCTCCGCAATAGCAAAGATAAACGATGTTAAGGCTGAACTTCCGCTTGCACTTGGAAAAACCATTGCCGGCGAGGTCTATATTACTGATCTTGCCAAGATGCCGCACATGCTTATTGCAGGCTCCACCGGATCGGGCAAAAGCGTCGGTATAAACATGATAATTACAAGCCTTCTGTACGCAAAAGATCCCTCGGATGTAAAGTTTGTAATTGTGGACCCGAAGAAAATTGAGCTTTCCTTCTACGGGAAATTAAATAAGCATTTTCTTGCCGTTTCTCCCGACCTGGAAGAAGAGATAATAACAAGTCCGCAGAACGCCCTGCTTGCCCTGAAATCTGTTGAATATGAGATGGAAAAGCGCTATAATAAGCTTGCTAAGGCGGGTGTAAGGAACATTGTGGACTATAACCTGAAGGTATCAGATCCAAAGCGCAAGCCCAAGGATACCGAGGACATGCAGCACTACAAGCTTCCCTATATAGTAGTGATTATTGATGAGCTTGCAGATCTTATGATTACGGCGGGCAAAGAGGTTGAAGAGCCTATTGCGCGCCTGGCACAGCTGGCAAGAGCCGTAGGCATTCATCTGGTGCTTGCAACACAGAGGCCTTCGGTTAACGTTATTACGGGTGTTATTAAGGCTAACTTCTCGGCCCGCGTGGCCTACCAGGTAGCCACAAAAATAGATTCACGTACAATTCTGGACATGAACGGCGCCGAGCAGCTCTTAGGACGCGGCGATATGCTCTTCCTGCCGAGCGGAACCCCGAAGCCGATCAGAATCCAGAATGCTTTTATCTCCACCGACGAAGTGGAGAAAATTACAAATTACATTTATTCGCAGGAAGGGTTCTCAAAACGCTACTTCCTTCCTTCTTTATACGAGAAGAAAAAAGAAGCGCAGGGGGAATTTCTTGCCGATAAAGACCCGATGTTCGAAGATGCCGCCCGTGTAATTGTAAGGCATCAGCAGGGCTCGGTTTCTCTTCTTCAGAGAAGGCTTAAACTAGGATACTCCCGTGCGGCCAGAATTGTAGACCAGCTTGAAGAAGCAGGCATTGTTGGAGGCGCAGACGGAAGCAAGGTAAGGGCGGTCTTAATTGAAGATGAAGAACAGCTTGAAACAATATTAAGAGCTTTATAAAACAATAATATATTAAAGCAGAAATTTCAGAGTCAGAAAAATGTTTAAGAAAACTTCAGCAGTTTTAATTTTTTCACTGATCCCTTTTATGCTCTTTGCACAAAGTAATCAGGTATTGAAAAACCTGCAGAACAAGTATAAATCGATCAGCACACTTACGGCCGACTTTGTACAGACAGGCGCGCTTTCAAAGGACAGGCAGCTTTCCTCGGCAAAGGGCAGGCTATACTTCCAGAAAGACAATAAGTACAGGATAGAATTCCGCGGCCTTGAATTTGTATCCGACGGCAGTACCGTCTGGAGCTACAATAAAAAGAACAAGAAAGTAATAATTAATGACGTCAACAGCAGCGACGCTTCGTCATTTTCACTCAGGCAGCTTCTTTTCGACTACCCTGCAAACAGCAGTGTGGAGTCACTTCCCTCAGAAATGGTAAGCGGCACAAGGTGCGAAGTTATCCGCCTTAATTCCAAAGGGGGAAGAGGAAACTTCAAATCTGTCAGGATCTGGGCAGACAACAGCAGCATGGTAAGGAAAGCCGAGGTTACGGACAAGTCGGGAGCAGTATATGCTTTTGAGCTTTCCAACATCAAGGTAAACCCGCAGCTTAATTCCGGCATGTTCACCTTTGAAACACCTAAAGGAAGTGAAGTTATTGACCTCAGATAAGACTACACCGGTCAAGGGGAATAAAGCTAAGGCAAGAAGGTTTGCCGGCATAATATTCTCCTTCATACTGACGGGGATTTTTCTTTATATAGCCTTCTATGGTGTCCGCTTCCGTGATGTCATGGGAATTATAGGCAAAACCCAGTGGCACTGGGTTCTTGTACTTATAGTATCTCTTTTGTTTTCCCACTTTTTGCGTGCCGTGCGCTGGAAGGTTATCTTGAGATCCGTTAAACCCGGGGCCTCGGTAGTAAATCTTTTTGGCTCACTCATGGTGGGCTACGGCGTAAACTGCGTTATACCCCGCCTGGGCGAAGTCTCGCGTGCAGTGCTTTTAGGGCGCTGGGAGGAGCTTTCCGGGACCTCGATGTTCGGGACGGTGGTTGTTGAAAGGGTAATTGACGTGGTGGCATTTATTGCGGCCTTGCTGATAAGCGTGTTTATTTATCACGGCAACCTTTATGAAAGCTTCCCATGGCTTAAATCAAGTCTTTACCTGGCTTCAGTTTTTATGGCGGGGGTAATTATATTCCTGTTCCTGGTTATAAAGTTCAAGGAAAAATTTTACAGCATAATACTTAAGCTGGTAAGCCGCATTTCACTGAAAACAGCCCACAAGCTGGCTAATATTTTCAGCATGCTCATTGAAGGCTTTGCGAGCCTCAAGGGCTTTGATAACATCATTTATACGGTTCTTCTTACGGCATCAATTATACTGGCCTATTCACTCAACGCTTATCTGGGGTTTTTGTGCCTCGGGATGCAGAACATGAAGGACGTAGGCTTTACCACGGCCTGGGTGCTTATGGCAATCAGCTCGCTTGGCGTTGTAATACCTACTCCCGGCGGTACAGGTTCATATCACGTTATTACGCAGACGGCCCTTGTGATCTTATTCGGATTTACGAGCGAGATGGGGCTTGCCTATGCGGTCTTAAACCACGCCGTTTCCACGATTGTTTTTATTGTTGCGGCACTCTTCTTTTTCTTCTTTCTTAATTACAGGTATTCAAAGAAAAGCGGTAAAAAGGAAAAACTGGTAGATTTTATCGAAACTAACATGGACAGCTTATGAAAAGGATAATATTTTTTGTTCTTCTGCTGTTTTCAGTCAGGGCAAATGCCCAGAGTCAGCTTTTCGAAATCAACGCCGGAATGGGCATAGACATGAGCGCAACGCCCTCGCTTAATGATTATATTAATGCGAGTTTTGCCACAAGTGAGGATCAGCGTTCTTCCGTAAACACAAACGTGGAATTCTACGGCGAAGTGGGGCGCCAGATCTCAGAGCACTTCCAGATGGGAGTTGAGTACGCGCTTGCCGTGTCTTCCTACAATACGGTAAACTTCAAGGCGGGTAAATACGACATTTCCTACACCATTCATATGCCTTCACTAATGGCATATTATGTCATTAACGGGAATGGCTACAAGTTTAAGTTCGGCGGCGGCGCGGGCTACAGGCTGGCATCGGTGGATGAGACTCTTTCCTACTATTCTTCTGCCGTGAACTACACATCTTCAGGCATAGGACTCCTCCTTAAGGCCGACGGAAGCACGTCGCTTGGCGGCAACCTTTATGCAAACATCCAGGGGCTAATAAGAATGGATTTTATAGGCACGCCTAAAAGCGGCAATACAAGGCTGGCCTACAATAACATAGCTAATGAAGATGTAAATATGAACTCAATTTCAGCCGGAATAAGACTCGGCCTTACATACATGTTCTAAAAATGGAGTAATAGTGAACGTATTTGAAGCAATAATTCTGGGTATTATACAGGGATTATCCGAATTCCTTCCTATAAGCAGCACGGCACACCTCATACTTGCAGGCAAACTGATGGCCGGGCAGATGATTGAACAGTTTCCCGAGCGCTGGACCGCCTTTATGGCAGTCATTCAGCTTGGAACGCTCCTGGCTGTACTGGTTTATTTCAGGAATGATATCATTCATATCATCTCTGAATTTTTAAGGGATAACCTGACGCAAAGGAAGAAGTTTACCGAACAGAGCCTGAACTCGCGCCTGGGATGGTTCATTATAATAGGCACAATTCCGGTTGTAATTATAGGCCTTGCCTTCAAGCACCAGATTGAAGGGACTTTTACAAAGAACCTGATGGTTATATCTTTCAGCCTAATAATCCTGGGCATACTGCTTGCAATTGCAGAAAAGGTAAGCACCTTCAGAAAGGACATTAAAGAAATTACATGGCTCGATTCATTGCTGGCCGGCTGCGCTCAGTGCCTGGCACTGATACCCGGTTCATCACGCTCGGGCACAACAATTACAGCCGGGCTTTTCCTCGGCTTTACGCGCGAGACTGCGGCAAGGTTTTCTTTCCTTCTTTCTATTCCGGCCGTTCTGGCCTCAGGACTCCTGGAATTCAAGGAATCGCTCCCGTACCTGGATAAAGGTGCAGCCTTAAACCTCGTCCTTGCTACTGTTGCCGCATTCATATCGGGTTATCTGGCAATAGATTTTCTGCTTAAGTTTTTAAGAAAAAATTCTACTTTTATTTTTGTGTTCTATAGAATAATATTAGGAGTTACAATTTTAGGCTTAATTGGTTTTAGTATTATTAAACCCTGAAAAAGGAGAATTCAGAATGTACAGATATTTGGTCTCAATTCTTTTTATGGCACTGCTTCTTGGATGCCAGAAATCGGATTCATCTGGCAAGAAAGCAGAAAATGAAGCTCAGGTTCAGGATTCATCAAAAAAGAGCTTCGATATAGACATGGCGGCAATCGGCAAGCTCATGAGCAAAAGCCAGGACTCGATTACGGTTGCAACCGTTAAGACGAAATTTGGCGACATAGAAATAGAACTCTATACAAAAGAGGCTCCAAAGACCGCGGCTAACTTTATAGGCCTCAGCCTTGCCGGCTACTACAACGGTGTCATATTCCACCGCATTGCAAAGGGCTACGTGCTTCAGGGAGGCGACCCGACAGGTACAGGTGCCGGAGGATCGAGCATTTACGGGGCAACTTTTGAAGACGAGCTGAACCCGGAAACACTGAGCTACAAGGAAGGCTACGTCAGAGGCGTTGTGGCTATGGCTAACCGCGGCCCGAATACTAATTCCTCGCAGTTTTTCATCATTTTAGACGACGCTCCGCAGCTTCCTAAAAATTATACCATTTTCGGCAGGGTCATTAAAGGGATGAACGTTGTGGATAAAATTGCATCTGAGAAAATAAAGCCCCAAATGGGCCCCAACGACGGAAGACCTATAAATCCGGTTGCAATGGACAAGGTTACAGTAGAAAAAAGATTTAAGAAAGTAAACAGTATATTTGAAACCCGCTGATAAATGGCAAAATCGAAAGTTCCCGTACCGTCTATATATACAATAGGAAAGTTCCTTAAGAAGGATACTTTCCTTCCCGTTTACTTCTTCTATGGCGAAGACAGCTACAGCATTGAAAACGCTGCAAGAGCCGTTGAAGTGGCCTTGCAGCCTTATCTTTCCAGCGACTTTGACAAGGAAGTAATAAGCGGAAGGGAAAGAACCGCAATGGAGGTAATTGATGCAGCCTCCGCCTTCCCGTTCGGAAGTGAAAAAAAACTGATGATTGTAAAGGACTTTGATGAGTTAAAGGGGGATAAAAAAAAGCTGAAGGCTTTTGTAGAAAATCCTCCCTCCTTTACGACAGTAGTTTTTACAAAGCTGGGCAATATTACAAACGTAGAGGCCGAGCCTTATTTTACATTTCTTAAGAAAGGATACCTTTTCGAGGCCAACGAGCTCAAAGGGAATGAACTGGCTTCCTGGATTGTCAAATACGCAGCCAAAAAAAGCAAGGTTATCTCTCCGGAAAACGCGGCGCTTCTTATCGATACCATAGGGGAGAACAGGAGCCTCATTGAAATGCAGCTCCAGAAGATCTTTGCTTACCTTGGCGAGGGAAGGGAAATTACGCGTGAAGTGATTTTTAATATCTCTTCGGCCTTAAAAGAGTTTACAATTTTCGACCTTCAGAATGCACTGGGTGCAGGCAATAAAACAAAGGCTCTGGAAACAGCATATAACCTCCTGGACAAGGGGAAAGAAGTTCTTTTTATTATCTCCATGCTGAACAGGTACTTTACGGCAGTTGCACAGGTGCCTGAACTTACAAGGAGCAATGTACCCGATAACGAGGCTGCAAGAATTATTGGAACCCATCCCTTTTATTACAAGGACTACAAAAAGGCAGCCATGTATTACAGGGACCAGAGGCTCTTAAGAATTGCACGTGCCCTTTTTAAGGCTGATCTGACGGTAAAAACCTCTTCAGCCGACCCCAAAACCGTCATTACGATCCTTCTGGCGGAGATTTTTCAGTGATTTTGCCTGAAAACCGGTAATTTTACTGTAATGGGAACTAAAACCTCCGCTGTAATATTTTGATTTATAAATTCATTTGCTTAAAATTCTTACACTGTCTGAAACATTTTTTTAATTATTAGAGTATAAATATCAATTGGCAACCAATTTATCTGAACTAACGGACGAAGAGCTGATAGGTGAATTCCAGGCCAACAATAATGTTGAGGCCTATGAGCTCCTGGTTAAGCGATATAAAGATCCGTTAACTAACTTCGTCTACAGATTTGTAGGGGACCGCGACGTCTCTACAGATGTGGTGCAGGATACGATGATACGCTTCTACCTGCACAAGGATTCATATAAGTCGTTTGCCAGGTTTTCAACATGGATCTATACAATTGCCACTAATCTGGCCAAAAATGAGCTGAAAAGAAGGAAAAGAAAGAACCTCTTTTCAATTCACAGCGGCGAGGATGATGAAACTATCGATATTATGGATAAGTCAGCCACGCCCGATGTTCTGGCAGACAGTGAAATTAAAAACAGGATAATTCAGAAGGCGCTTTCAAAGGTTAAGGAAGTTTACCGTGAAGTCGTGATTATGAGGGATGTTCAGGACCTCTCATATGAGGAAATTGCTGAGATTACGGGATTGTCAATCGGAACGGTAAAATCGCGCATTAACCGTGGAAGGGCACAGCTGCAGAAATTATTAAAGCCAATTTATAAAGAGTAATGCCTATGACTAAAAGATACGATATTGAAGACGAAAACTTTAAGGGTGTAATCAAATCGCTTAAGGAACTGCCGCATGTTTCAGCTCCCCCGGATTTCGAGATGAATCTGAGGAGGAAGCTCAACAGCCTCGGCGCCCCGCATGAGGAGCGCAAAAAGCCGTTCTTTACGTTTAATTTGAGGAATGTCCTTATTCCCGCGGGTGCTTTAGCTGCAACTGTTGTTCTTGCTTTTCTAATCATTGGGCGCCCTGGGCCGGAGGCGGAAAACCCATTCATGTCCACCCCTTCGGTGCGCACTCAGGCACAGAATGAATCCCTTAAAAATGATGGAAAGCAGAACCTGCTCATCAGCCCGGGCGAGATTTCTTCAACCGATGTGGTTGTGAAAAAAACAGCCCCGAAGGCTAAAGAAGAAAAAGTAAATGCGCCGCAGAAGGATCAGGATCAGATGGCGGCCAACGACAGGCTCCTCAGAAGGCTGAGGGATCTGAATATGCAGGAGGATAACGGAGGCGATATAGACAGGAGCCTGCGCGAAAAACCCTCTCCCTATGGATCGGGCCAGTATGGAAACGGCACCAATACGGTAAATTTCGACGGTTTTAACATTTACCAGGGAGACGGGAGCATGGACCAGCTGCGTGCCCGTATGGACTCAATCCGCAGGATAATGAGGAGTAGAAGATAAGGTCCAACGTCCAAGGTCCGACGTCCGACGGTCAAAATGAAAATTAATTCACCCAATAGCCTCAAAGGCGGTTTATATGACTGCTTTTGGGGCTTTTTATTTTTTCCGGCTCATTTTTTAATTTTTAATTTTTTATTTTTTAATTCCGATTATTCTTATTATTGGAGTAATTAAATCCGGGTTCCCCCAATTTGCGCTTTATACGAAATAAGAGAGTTAACAATGAAAAAAAGCTATTACATCATAGGACTTATATTCCTGACATTCTTTGTCATTTCACTTCTTACAAATATTTTAGGTCCCATTATTCCCGATATAATTAAAAGTTTTAATTTAAGCCTTACGCTTGCTGCCTTATTCCCGTTCTCATTTTTTATTGCATACGGCGTAATGTCAATCCCTTCGGGTATGCTGGTGGATAAATACAAGGAAAAGCCTGTTATGGCAATAGCCTTTCTGGTAGCCTTTGCCGGTGCTTTCCTGTTTGCAGTTATTCCTTCTTACACCGTAGCAATTGTATCTCTGTTTTTAATAGGGGCCGGAATGGCAATGCTCCAGGTTGCAATAAATCCGCTATTAAGGGTTGCCGGAGGGGAAGAGCACTTTGCATTTAATTCGGTTTTTGCGCAGCTCATCTTCGGCCTGGCATCATTCTTAAGCCCATACATTTATTCCTACCTCGTACGGAATATCCATCAGCCGGTTGCGGAGAAAGGCTTTATAATTACGTCGTTTGAAAAAGTAGTGCCCGTGGAGCTCCCATGGATATCGCTATACTGGGTTTTTGCATTTGTTGCCGCAATAATGGTAGTGCTGATGGCTGCATCGAGGTTCCCTGAAGTTAAAAGAAAAGAAGATGAAATTGCAGGCGCCTGGGAGACTCACAAGAACCTCTTTAAGGAGAAGACCGTAATTTTATATTTCATCGGAATTTTTGCCTATGTAGGTACAGAGCAGGGTGTGGCAAACTGGATTTCACAGTTCCTTTACACCTATCACGGCCTCGACCCGCAGACCTCAGGCGCCTCTACGGTTGCATGGTTCTGGGGCATGCTGACGGCAGGATGCCTTTTAGGTATGCTCTTCCTTAAATTCTTTGACAGCAGGAAGGTTCTCTTAGGGTTTGTAATATCGGCTATCTTCTGGCTCTCGGTTGCATTTTGGGGAACCAGCACCATGGCGCTCATAGCATTTCCGATGGTAGGTTTTTCAGCCTCTGTAATGTGGTCAATTGTATTTTCACTGGCTTTGAATTCAATCGACCGCCATCACGGATCGTTTTCAGGGATCCTCTGCACAGCAATTATAGGCGGGGCTATTGTGCCTCTTGTTATAGGATGGCTGGGTGACAAGTTCGGCCTCAGGTTCGGAATGTTCTTCCTTTATCTTACACTAGGCTACCTGTTCAGCATAGGCATCTGGGCCAAGCCGATCATTACTAATGAAACTATCAGCATGAAGAAAAAGAAAGCCGAAAGCCTCCAGGAGAACAACTGATGAAGCTACTTGGTATAGATCTGGGCGGTACAAACGTAAGGGTAGGGCTTATTGACGAAAAGAGCCTGAAGAAAGTTGTCTCTTCGCCAATCAGTAAAAATTCAGAAGAAAGTGTGGTCCTGAATGAGATCTGTGCTCTTATAGACCAGCTGATGGATAAGGACATTTCAGGAATAGGTGTGGGTGTTCCAAGCGTGGTTGACACTGAAAAAGGGATTGTATACGATGTGCAGAATATCCCCTCGTGGAAGGAAGTTCCGTTAAAGGAAATCCTGGAGAAAAAGTACGGTGTGCCGGTTTACATAAATAACGACGCCAACTGCTTTGCCGCTGGTGAAAAGTACTTCGGAAAAATGAAAAACTGCCGTAACGGCGTGGGCATCATAATGGGTACAGGGCTTGGCGCCGGCATATTTACTGACGGAAGGCTTTATTCCGGCACAAACTGCGGAGCCGGCGAATTCGGAATGATTCCCTACAAAGAAAGCATATATGAAGCTTACTGCAGCGGCCAGTTTTTCAAAAACGAGTTTAATACTACGGGCGAGGAAGCCTATAAAAGGGCTGTAGGCGGAGACGAAGAGGCGCTTAAAATGTTCTGCCGGTTAGGTGAGCATCTTGGTAACGCCATAAAAGTAGTCCTTTACGCTTATGACCCGGAAATAATCATTCTTGGAGGTTCAGTCAGCCGTGCATTCAGCCTTTTTAAGGAAAGCATGTGGAAAGAAGTTAGGACGTTTGCATACCAGAACTCACTTAAGAAGCTTGTAATTGAGCCCTCTGAGCTGGATCAGGTGGCGCTGCTTGGTGCTGCGGCCTTGTATTATGATGCCGTAAGCAGGTAAATTTGTAAAATAAACTTAAGTAAAACCTTAAAAATATGGATTATGATTTTTTAGTCATCGGGGCAGGTGTTGTAGGCCTTGCGCAGGCGGAAATCCTCTCAAGGAACAACAACCGCGTGCTTGTAATTGAAAAGGAAGGGCGCATCGGCACCGGTGTCTCCAGCCGGAACAGCGAGGTGATACATGCAGGCATTTACTATCCCCCGGGATCGCTGAAGTCACGCCTCTGCATCAGAGGTAAGGAGCTCCTTTACGACTGGTGCCAGAGAAAGAGTGTGCCGTATTCCAATATTGGCAAATTTATTATTGCCGTTAATGAAGAAGAAATGGAGAAGCTTGAATCCGTAAAGCGCAACGCGGCCGAGGCAGGGATGTGGGACCTCCACACGGTTACAAAAGAGGAGATTAAAAAAGAAGAGCCTTACGTATTCTCCTCCGGAGGTCTTTATTCTCCTACAACCGGCATTATCTCAGCACACGGGCTTATGGACAGCCTTAAATGTGCTGCGGAAGAAAAAGGTACGGATTTCCTATTTAACGCAAAACTGACCGCATTTTCAAAGAATTCTTCTTCTGGATACATTGCAGAGATCAAGGACTCAACGGGCGAACTGACAAAAATAGAAATAGGCGGCGTAATTAACGCGGCAGGGCTCTATTCTGACCAGGTGGCTGAGCTTCTAGGCGTCAAAGACCCCTCGTATAAGCTGAAAATGGTAAAAGGGAATTACTTCCGCTTAGGAGGAAGTAAAGAAGTTTTCCATCATCTTATATACCCGGTTCCGATGCCAAAGCTCCACGGTTTGGGCGTTCACGTAACGCTCGACTTAAATGGCGGCGTCAGGTTCGGTCCCGACGTGGAAAAAGAGCCTGTGAAAGAGGAAAAGTACTTTGTGGACGAAAGCCGCAAGGGTGACTTCTTTAATGCAATAAAAACATACTTCCCATTACTTCAGTACGATGACCTCTATCCCGATATGTCGGGCATCCGTCCGCGCCTGGCAATGGACAGGGACTTTAATGATTTCATAATCAGTGAGGAATTGTCCCATGGGCTGCCTCATGTAGTAAATTTAGTGGGAATTGAATCTCCCGGCCTAACGGCCTCAATGGCAATTGCAGAATATGTATATGGGCGGTTTATCAGTTAAACTTTCTTAAGAAAGTTTCGATTAATTAATCTATTTTATATTTTGCTTTTTGAATTTATTAACAAAATCGAGCTTTTATGGCAGAAATTCAGTCCGGATTTGAAACAGAGATCAACACCTCAGAAAATACCCCTGGGCTTTTGCCTCTTTCACGTAATAATACTGCTGCAGGAAAGAGCCGCCCTAAAATCTTATCCGGAGCTGAAGCTGACCATGAGTCAGCCGAACTTAAAAAAGAGCTTGAAAAATACCGCAGAATAACCTCAAATATTGATGAATTCCTCTGGTCTGTGAATATTGAAAACGGGCTTGAAGAGGTGTTCTACACAGAATCCATACAGAAAATGACAGGCTATGCGCCCGAAGAAGTGATGAATATGCCCGGGCGGGGCCTTTCGCTTGTACATGCAGGGGATGCCTTCGAAGTCAGGAAAAGCCTTACCGCCTTTGAACAGGACACTTCGCTTAAAACGCTGAACCTGCAATACAGGATTGTTACCAAAAATCAGGAAATTCTCTGGATCAGGGAAAACATTGCCGTTGAGCGCGATATGAAGGGCCGGATTACACACTGGGACGGTATAGTCTTTAATGTAACAGAACTCAAGAAAACTGAAGAGGATTTAAGAGAATCTCAGGAAAAGCTCCTTCAGCTTAACGAAGCAAAAGACAGATTTATCTCAATTATTTCCCACGACCTGAGGGCGCCTTTTACAAGCATACTCGGTTTTGCCGAAATCCTTCTTTTTGAGGCCAGCCTTCCTGAGGCAGAAAAGCACGAATACCTGAACTATATTTATGAGGCATCGCAAAGCCAGCTTCAGCTTGTAAATTATCTCCTCGACTGGTCGCGCCTGCAGACAGGCAGCGTTAAAATTGTGCCTCAGCGCCTGAAGGCAATTACGCTTGTTTATAACTGTGTTTCTTCGCTGACCGGAAATGCCATAAGGAAGAATATAGATATAAAAATAAATGTACCTGAGGATATAAGCATACGTGCCGATGAGAAGCTGATTACGCAGGCTGTGGCAAATCTTTTAAGTAACGCTATCAAGTTTACAGAAGAAAATAAAAAGATTGAAATTACGGTAAACCACTTTAAGAAAGGGTTTATTGAGTTCACGGTTAAAGATGAAGGTGTGGGGATTTCCGAGGCCAACAAGAGCAAGATTTTCCGTTTCGACCAGAAGTTCTCTTCAGAAGGAACAAAGGGGGAAAAAGGCAGCGGGCTGGGCCTGACACTGGTAAGGGAAATTGTGGAAAAGCATGGCGGCGACATATGGTTTTATTCGGAGACAGGCAAGGGAAGCGAGTTTCATTTCATAATACCCGAGGCCCCGAATGTGGTGCTCCTGGTGGAGGATGACCCTCATGTGCGCTCCTTATGGGTAAAATTAGTTAAAAAGGCACTCCCTGATTTTGAGATCATACAGACCTCAAACGGCTATGAGGCAATAAGCATTATTCAGGAGAAGGTTCCTTCTCTTGTTGTAACAGATCACAGCATGCCTTTAATGAACGGAATTCAGCTCATTGAATCTATGCGCAAAAGGGATGAAAGCAACAAGATCCCGGTAATTGTAATTGCAGGAACGCTCACGCCGGAATTAAAGGAAAAGTATTACAGGCTCGGTGCAGAATCTGTATTGGCCAAGCCGGTTGACGTGAAAGAATTTATGAATGCCCTGGCGGTTCTAATAAACTAATTATTTATTTTTATATAAAATCATTCGTGTAAAATCACATTTTCCTTGTAAATTTCGGGTATTTGGGCTTATATTACCGGATAAGCTATTATAAACAGATATCATTCTAATGGAGTATAATTACAAGCCGGAAAATAACATCGGCCAGGCAAAACACTGGTTTGCATTATATACCAAACCCCGTCATGAGTTTACAGCCGCAGAGCATTTAAGCGACGTCAGTATCGAATATTACCTTCCGACTGTAGTAAAAATCAAGCAGTGGAGCGACAGGAAAAAGAAGATCATAGAGCCGCTCATAAAAGGCTACATATTTATACATTCAACCGAGAAAGAAAGAATTGTTGCGCTTCAGCAAAGAGGCATTGTAAGCTGCGTGTTTTTCAACGGGCGCCCGGCAACAATTCCTAACTGGCAGATTGACAACCTGCGCCTGATGCTTGAGACTGAATCCGAGTTCCAGATTACAGACCAGATAGAAGCGGGCACAAAGGTAAAGATAATTTCAGGCCCGTTTGAAGGCGTTCTTGGTGTTGTTAATGAAACCACAAACGGCAAAGTCCTCTCAATTACAATTGACCTTCTCAAGCGCTCCGTAACAGCAATCCTCCCCGCCGAAAGTGTCATAAAAGTTGTAGACGAAGAGCCGGAGAAGAAAAACAAAGAGTTTGAAGAGTAAATTTCTCTTCCATGAATAGCCGCAAGCCTCAGGGGGCGTGGCCATAAACCGTGATCTATTCAATTGAGCCCTCCTTGGAGGGCTTTCTCAGCCTGAATTGCCATGAGCTTTAGCTCGTGGAAACCTTCCGGAAATGAAACCCGTATATGGACAGATGAATTGCCAGTGAAAACAGCCTTGGGCGCCTGAAGAGCGACCAGAAGAAAAGCTTCCAGAAGTAAAACCTCTCTTTGCCCAGTACACCCATGAGTATTATCGATTTCCAAAATGCATTAAAGTAGGCAGACCTGAAATGAAAAATGTGCTTCTGCCGGGGCTTGAATTCCTTCAGGAAACTGAGAACCCTGGCATAATAATGCTTAGGAGAATAGATAGTATCAAGCACTTTTTTGTATCCCGCCATGAGAGTTTCAATGTTCATTCTGGGAATGAAATTTATTGAAAATGCATTGTCCCCCGAAAAGGCCCCAAGAAGCCGTCCTTCTTTCAAAAGGCGGTTATAAAGCTTTGTACCCTTGGGCGCGTTAAGCAGGCCTACCATTGCCGTTACAACTCCGCTTTCCTGAATAAAAGCCGTAAGGCGGTCAAATATTGCGGGGGGATCGTGGTCGAATCCCACGATAAACCCGCCCTGGACCTCGAGGCCCGAGTTCTGAATTTTCTTTATGTTAGAAATGAGGTCGCGGTTTCTGTTCTGACTTTTTTTTGCCTCAAGAAGGCTTTCCTCATTCGGGGTTTCAATCCCGATAAAGACCGCTTCAAAGTCGGCTGCGGCCATCAGCTTTAAGAGCTCGTCATCATCGGCAAGGTTTATTGACGCCTCTGTTGTAAACCAGAACGGATGGCCGTGGCTTTCAAGCCAGTCCTGGATGGCAGGAAGTATTTCTCTTTTCAGCTTCTGTTTGTTCCCTATAAAGTTGTCATCCACAAAAAACACCGGCCCCCTCCAGCCCATTTCGTACAAATTATCAAGCTCTGCAATAACCTGTTCTTTTGTCTTGGTCCTGGGGCGCCTGCCGTAAAGGACCGTAATGTCGCAGAACTCGCAGTCAAAGGGGCATCCCCTGGAGTACTGGATATTCATGGATGAATACTTGTTCATCCTGGCAAGCCTCCACATCGGAAGAGGAGTTGCTGTTATGTCTGCCCACTCCTGAGTGGTGTAAAACTTTTTCAGCTGCCCTTTTTCCAGGTCGCTTAAGAACATGGGGACGGTAATTTCCGCCTCATTTAAGACAAAGTGATCGACCTGGGGAAACGACTCGCAGCTGCTGGTAAAAAGAGGGCCTCCTGCAACAACGGGTTTATTGAAGCTATGGCACCTTTCAATTACCGATTTTGCCGATGCGGTCTGAATAGACATGGCGCTTAAGAAAACGTAGTCGGCCCAAAGTATGTCAGCGTCTTCAAGCGTTTCAATGTTCATGTCTGTAAGTTTCAGATCCCATTCCTTCGGGAGCATTGAGGCCACGGTCAGCAGGCCCAAAGGGGGAAAGGGGGCTTTTTTCCTGATAAACTTAAGTGCGTACTTAAAACTCCAGAAGGTTTCCGGATACTGCGGATAAACAAGAAGGACTTTCATGGGATCTTGAACTCCATATTATTTTACAACTTACATTTCTTCCGGTGAAATGAAAGCACAAAATTAGCACAGTGGCCCCGCGGAATCCCGAAAGGCGGAAAGAAATGTATTTTTAAAGGGCATTTTTTCGGAACTATTATCAAAAATTTATTATCTTATGCAGAAATAATAATTCGTATTAATTTCCAAAGAAAGTCTTCCAAACATTATGCTGAACCAGAAAGCCTTATCGAAACTAGTCAAAGGAGACAGCGTTCTTCACTTTTTGCTGCTGAAAAGATGCGAGCTTAAAACAAGTGCCAACGGGCAGAAACAGTTCCTTCTGCTTGAGGTGGGCGACCAGTCTGCTTCTTTTGCGGCTTTTATGTGGAGAAACTATGAAGAGCACCTTCGTTATCTGGCGCCTGGCTGCCTGGTGAAAATTGCAGGAACTGTTGAGGAATATAAAGGGCAGTTTAACATTAATGTAGCGAAGATCAGGGCCGCTCTTCCGCAGGACGGCGTTTCAACCGAGGATTTCCTTCCAAAGTCCAAAAGGGAAATCTCAACCATGGAAAGTGAGCTTCAGGCAAGGATAGAAAAGCTTAATACCCCCTGCCTGAGGGACCTCATGCGTATTGTACTTTCTGAAGATGCATATGAAAAGTTTATCAGGGTGCCGGCAGGAAAATCGTGGCACCATTCCTATCTTCACGGACTTTTGGAGCACACGCTTGAAATAGTGCGGATCTGTGACCTCATGTGCGACATTCATCCCGAGGCAAACCGCGACCTGCTTGTCTGCGGCGCTATTCTGCACGATTTCGGGAAAATTGAGGAGCTTACCTTTGAGCAGGGGTTCGACTATTCCGAAAAGGGAAAGCTTTTAGGGCACATTGTAATTGCGGCTATGGCGGTTTCAGAAAAATCCTGCCTCGTGGAGAATTTCCCCGAGAACTTGAAAAGCCAGCTCATCCACCTTATATTAAGTCATCAGGGGAAACTCGAATTTGCTTCGCCTGTTACTCCCAAGACTCTGGAATCCATTATCCTTTACCAGGCCGACGAGCTGAGTGCAAAGACAAACGCTTATAAATCTGCCATTATGGCAGACGCCAACGGGATAAACAGATGGACAAAATATCTGCCCCTTATAGCCTCTTCGCTCTATATACCCGAGAACTTTGAAAAAGAAGATGGCGAAAAAGAAGAGCTTGCAAAAGAAGATCCTGAAACCTCAGGACTTCAGGATCTGGAAAATATATCAAATGAAACAGTACTGGACTAAAAGAATGAGTAAGGAGACAATGTGAAAACTTTCAGGAGGGATTTTCTTGAGGTGTTAAAAGAAGCCGAAAATGTGGTCTTCTTTACCGGTGCCGGCATCTCTGCTGAAAGCGGTATCTCAACATTCCGCGGCACAGATGGCATATGGAATAAACTTAAACCCGAGGAACTGGCCAATTTCGACGCGTTCCTTAAAAATCCAGACCGCGTGTGGGACTGGTACCAGTACAGAAGGCATATAATAGATAACTCAAAGCCGAATCCGGCCCACCTGGCCATTGCAGAAATGCAGGATTACTTCAAAAGCCTTAGCGTTGTAACACAGAACGTGGATAACCTGCACAGGCGCGCAGGCAGCCGCACGGTTTATGAGCTTCACGGCAATATTGAAAGAAATTACTGCATTGAGTGCAAAACACCGTACAATTCGCCTGAATTTGCTTCGGGCGGTAAAGTGCCCAGGTGTGAAAAATGCGGGGGGCTCATAAGGCCCGACATCGTATGGTTCGGGGAGATGCTGCCGGAGGAGGATTTTTCGATGTCCGAAAAAGCCGCCGAAAAATGTGACGTTATGTTTGCCGTCGGGACTTCGGCTGTTGTTTACCCTGCGGCCAGAATTCCCCTGCTGGCCAGAAGGTTTGGGGCGTACCTGGTGGAGATAAACCTGGAGGAAACTGAGCTTTCACCCCTTGCAAACTACGTCCTCCTTGGCAAGGCAGGCGAAATACTGCCCGGAATACTTGAAGAGGTCAAAAAATTTAAGGGGGAAAAGCCCGAAAACGGCTGAAAATCAGGAAAAATAAATGTCAGCAAAAAAATAGT
The DNA here is from genome assembly GCA_025612375.1 of Ignavibacteria bacterium. Lineage (NCBI taxonomy): Bacteria > Pseudomonadati > Ignavibacteriota > Ignavibacteria > Ignavibacteria bacterium. Next base: position 88,353 of record JAAXKN010000005.1, on the reverse strand, counting down.
ATAAAGTTGACATAAAATCAGTAAATGTATATATTTAATTTTCAAAATAAAAAAATTAAGGTAAGAGATGGCTCATCATAAGTCAGCGAAAAAAAGAATTAAGGTCAGCGAAAAAAGAAAAGTTGAGAATAAAGCTGCGGTTTCAAAAATTAAAACTTTAGTTAAGAAAGTTTTATCCACTGAAGATGTAACTGAAGTCGGCACAAGTTACACAGAAGCAGTTTCTCTTATTGATAAGAATGTCTGCAAAGGCAGATTGCACAAGAATACCGCTGCCAGAAGAAAATCTGCATTAACCAGGCACTTAAATACATTAAATTCTGCTGCTGCAACTGCTACAAAAGCAGAATAAGCTTTCTTTTTTATTCGTAGAAATTAAAAAAGCAATGTATGTGATGTTTACATTGCTTTTTTTATTTTCTGCCTATAGTTATTAAATTTACAGGTCTTCTATAGTATCTGCTCCTTCAGGCATCGGGAGATAGAACCTTACCTTCTGCAGGCTGCCGTCTTTCTTGTATAACCTTTCCACTTTCTTTCTTATAAGCACGCTGTGTTCGATAAAGATCTCGTCTTCAATTATTGAACCGAATATGTAGCTCGTTCCTTTAATAAGAACATTTTTCCCTATTACCAGCGGGTTTTCATCGCTGCCTGTCATGTTAACGCTTGATTCTATAACGGAGTTGTCGCCGATTATAATGTTTCCCTTAATAATGTCTCCCCAGAGGACTTCGACGTTATCTCCAACGATGAATGTCTGGTGCGGGAAGCACGACATGTGCACGTTTTCCCAGATGGTGACGTTTTTGCCGAAAGTTACGTTGCAGTTGACAAAAGCGTTTTTCTTCAGCGTAAGGTTATAGTTCAGCTTTACGCCTTTGCCTATATAAACCCCCTTGCCGATTTTAATATCAAGCGGAATACCCTTGCTGTCCATTTCCAGAATATCTTCAATAACGCTTTCATCGATAAAGAAATCTTCGGGGTCTGCTATCTCAATTACGTCCTTAAGTTTTTCATACGCGTTTTCACGCGCCACGGCTTCCATTTCCCTCAGGACCGACTTATTGTTAAAGCCCATAAGGACGTACTGCTGTTTCGGGCTTACGGCGTTAACAGAGTAGCCGCTCTTGTTGAAAAGGTCTATCAGGTCTGTAATATAAATTTCTTTCTGGACGTTATTGCTGCTCAGTTTTGAAACCAGGCCGATGAGTTTTTTATAGTCGAATGCATAAACGCCCGAATTGAACTCGTTATTTTTTATTAGCTCTTCTTTTGAATAGCAGTATTTCCTGTTGTTATAGAAAAGCTCGTAAGGTTTATTCTCGTCGAGGTGGAGTATGTCCTTGTGCTCAATAATTTCAATTACCTTTCCGCAGTCATCGCCAGAATGGTTGCCGTCGGCATCGGTTTCCTTAACGCGGACAATTCTGCCGTAGCTGTTTAGTTTAGGGTCGCCTGAATAGATGCCGGTTAGGACCATCATGTCGCTTTCCGAGTGGCGGAATTCGTCCCTGAACATTGCAATTGTCTCAGCGTCAATAAGTCCCATGTCGCCCGGCAGAACGTAGACGGTGCCTTCGTATTTTTCAGGAACAATTTTCTCTAAGGCCACCTGCAAAGCGTGTCCTGTACCGTTCTGCTGTTCCTGGAAAGCAAAGAGTGTACTTTCCCTTTTACCTATCACCTGCATTACGTCTTTGGCTTTAATGCCAACGACTAGAAGAATATTCAGTCCGTTTAATGCCTTGCGGCAGGCGTTGTAAACTCTTTCAACAGTCGGAACGCCCCAGATCTCATGAAGCATTTTTGAGGTATGCGATTTAATTCTTTTACCGTGGCCTGCTGCCAGGATAATGGCAACTTCCTTATAATTGTAATTGAACCTGGATGAGAGTTCCTCAACCATTCCCTGAACGCTTCCTGGTACTTCTTTCAATTCCATTAATTCCTCACTTTATTAACTAAAATATATTTTCGCTTACCTGTAAATTGTCGTTTGAAGGGCAGTTTAGCGGTAATTTGTCCGGTTCATTGTGACTTATTTTTCAAGTGACACAATTATAAAAATAAATGCTGGATAAATCAAAGACAAATTTTGTGGGGTAAACCGGCTCCATGGCCGCCAGAATGACCATAAGAATAGAAAAAAGTTGCATAAAATAAGAGTTTTATTATTTTATAGATAAAATGTACTAACGCTTTAGCGGCTACCTATTTATAGGGGTGAAATGGAGACTGAGAAATTAAAAGTGCTTCTTATCGAGGATAACCTCGGTGACGCCAGGCTGATCAGTGAAATGATAAGCGACGTGGCCGGAAGTAAAATTCAGATTGATCATGCCTTCAGGCTTTCAACGGGCCTCGAGAGGCTCTCAAAGTGCCAGTTTGACGCGATACTGCTGGACCTGGGACTGCCGGACAGCACGGGGCTGGACACGCTCAGGAAAGTGCACGCCAGGGCAGGCAGTGTGCCTATAATAATTATGACATACAACGAGGGGGAGGAAATTGGCCTTAAGGCCATGCAGACAGGCGCGCAGGATTACCTTATAAAGCTTCAGATAGACGGCGTACTTCTGGTGCGCTCGCTCAGGTATGCAATTGAGCGCATGAAAAGTGAAGAAAAGCTGATGGAAAGTGAAGACCGCTTCAGGGTTACATTCGAACAGGCGGCAGTTGGAATTGCGCACGTGGACTTAAACGGCAAATGGATCAGGGTGAACCAGAAGTTCTGCAGCATGATGGGTTATACGGTCTATGAGCTTCTCCTTCTTTCGATGGATGACGTGACATATCCGGCAGATATTCAGACGGTCCTTGAACTCAAGGAGAAACTTCTTTCAGGAGAAATTAAGTCCTGCACGCTGGAGAAAAGATTTCTGAGGAAAGATGGTTCGGTCCTGTGGGCGTCTTTGACGGCATCGCTATACTGCGGCCAGAACGGGGAAGCGAAATATTACATTATTGTTGCTGAAGATGTAACAGAGCGCAAGCATTCCGAAAGGAAGCATAGCGAAACAATACAGCTTCTTAAGGGCATCACCAGTCACATGAATATGCTTGTTGTCTCAATGGACAGGCAGTTTAACATTATAGAAGTAAACTCTGCTTTTACCGCAGCCTTTGGAGGCAAGGCAGAAGATTATGCCGGCCGGAATTTCTTCAGCATATTCCCAGTGGAAGAAGACAGGCTTCTTTTTGAGAATGCGCTTGAAAAGGGTGAAGGCTATTCCTATTACGGCAAAAGCATGCCTATGGATCCGCACCCTGAGAAGGCAGATCACCTCTGGGATTTCAATCTTATCCCGATTACAAACGAGGCAAGTATTTCAACCGGGGTGGTACTAACCCTCATGGATGTGACTGACAGGATGAAAGAATTAAAAATTAAAAATTAAAAAAAATCTGACATACAGAATCAAATTAACGATTCTATCTTACATATCTTCCGGGAAACTGCAAAGAAAACTTGACCAGGCCCATGTAATCAGATTAGCAAGCCCCGAAGGCAGTGCTCTGTTTGTAGCCCGGAGGTGAGAAAGCCCCCGGCCATGGCAGCACCCGTGGAAAATATTCAAATCCCCCAATTCCCCCAAAAAAAATATTTTCACAAAATTTTCCGAAAACGACTCTCGTCACCATATATATATTATGTAAGTTTACCTGTTACATTAAACTCTCTTAAAACGGCATGAAAAAAATACTTGGATCAATTACACTATTAATTCTACTGATTTTTAATCTTTCCTGCAGTAAAGATCCTGTCACAAGCGAACAGGTTGACAACTCCACTCCGGGAAGGAGGGATTACACATGGACCGTCGATACACTCAAAGGCGAGTGGCACGCTTACATCTCAGGACTCTGGGGTTCAGGTCCAGATGACCTCTGGGCTGTTGGAAGCGCCGGGGCAACTATTGATGCCATATGGCACTTCGATGGAACAAAGTGGGAGCAGAAATGGCCTGGGGTTTCGAGCAATTTAATGAGTGTATGCGGATTTGCTCAGAATAACGTCTGGGCAGCCGGTGCTCCGGGGGAGCAGATCTATAAGTTTGACGGGAGCTCATGGAAAGCTGCGGCAACTCTGAATATTCCAGGCTATGTACCGGGATTTAACCAAATCTGGGGCGATGCTCCATACAGTATCTTTGCTGTAGGAGTGGCTGAATCAACGGAGGGCAAGTCCTATAAAGGAATAATCGCTACGTATTACGGAAATGTGTGGAGCGTATTAGATATCCCTGATCTAAGGGTCGGCTTTACCGGAATAAAAAGAGGAATAAAGGAAAGCTCCAATTACTTCTTATCGGCTACACGTTATGAGAAAACAGGGTATACTAACAAGATCTATTTGTATGACAGCAAGTCATTAAAAGAATTATACAGCGGGGCGGATTTAGCAACGGTCAATGAAGTTGACGGTCAGGCATTTATAATAATAGGGAAAAAGATTTATAAGTATCAGGATAATAAACTGGTTCTCTGGAAGGATTTCACCGGGACACAATTTGCTGGACTGATGTATGGAAGAAGTACAAAGGACTTTTTCTCAGTAGGATACAACGGTCTTATGCACTACAACGGTACGGACATAGAAACAATCTACCCTACGGATATGGGTATCTGGGCAATGGCAATATTCCCGAACGATATATTCTTTGCCGGGAATAGAGGCGGCATTTCAATAATGGTTCATGGAAAACTGAAACAGAGGTAAATTGAATGATTAAACTGGAAATTGGAAACTTACACCATTCAATCAAAATGGCAGTATCCTGGCTTCCCGCCTTTCTTTTGCTGATAGCTTTATCAGGATGTGCGAGCACGACTGATATTGGGAAATATCAGAATAAGGATGAATACTATAATACCATAAATGAACAGTCTCAAGGCCGATATGCCCTGATTACATTGCTGGATGGGCAGTCCTTCAGGGTTCATAACCTGAACATAGGAATTGATGCCACTTCCTGGTCAGATGACAAAGCAGATGACATAAAATTCATTCAGACCAGTAAGCTTTACTCCATACAGGTTACGGACAGGACAGGAGGTTTAACACATGGCCTCGGTTACGGAGTACTGGCCGGAGCCCTGGCGGGTGCTTCTTATGCTCTTTTAATAGGTAAAACCTCAGAGGTGCAGGAGCCGCCTGTTTTACTTGGGGCAATTGGAGGTGCTTTGCTCGGTGCAGTTTCCGGCTCAATCATAGGAGTTACTGTTGGAGAACCCTCTTATTTCATTATCAATCAAAGGGAATCTAAATAAAAATAATAAAGAATTAATATGTGCTTTCCCTGTAAGCCGCTATTCTTAGGGCAGTGTGCGCAAAATCCCACTCTTTCCGCTGAAGAAAGAATATTGCCCGGAGACAGTTACTTTTTGCTGATTCCGGGCTTTTTGTATTCTGAAACCCACCAGGACTTACCCAATTGCGCCTTACCTTTTAATTTTGCATTGGGACCAATTAAAATTTTTCGAACCTTTTTTTATTTATTTTCACAAAAAATTTCCGAAAACGACCCGCGTCACCATAAATATAACAAAATAATCTCCCGGATTATGTTGCCGGGGGAGCTTTTTAGGCTATTCATATGTGCCGCAATACCCGGAATGGTATATAGAAATAAATACAACTATAATTTCGATCTGTAATATAATTTATTATTAATAACTCAAACCTATATTGGGACATTTGTTACGAAAATAATCATAACTTTAGGATTATGGTAAATAATATTAGAAAAATGAACGAATTAGCCTTGGATTATGTTACAAATTTGAGTATTATATAATATATGTTGCTATTTTGTAACAAAACAATTATTTTTCCTACCCTTATGAGGAGGTAATATGGAAAAACAGACTATTATTGGGGAAAATCTTAGGGCATTTCGCGAGAAAATGGGATTGTCGCAGCAGGAGGTGGCAGATTTTCTTGGAATTCAACGGGCAAATATCAGCTATTATGAAACCGAGGCAAGAAATATACCCCTCAAACACCTTGAAAGCTTGGCTGACCTCTTTGGGGTCGAACTGGCAGACCTCCTGGAAGAAAACCCTTCTCAGAAAAATGTAAATATTGCTTTTGCTTTCAGAACCGGTACTTTGAATAGCCGGGATTTGGAGGCTATTGCGGGTTTTAGAAAAATTGTGAAGAACTATATTAAGCTTACTAATATTGAGAGAAAACATGCAGTCAAAGCTGGCTATTAAGAAGGCCGCAATTGAGTTCAGGGAACTAAAAGGATTTGGATCCTGTGATTCAATAGACACACATAAATTGCTGAAAGACAATAATGTGATTACAGTTTTCAGAAAACTGGACCCCGACTTCTCCGGAATGGCTCTAAAAGCAGATGAAATGAATTTCATCCTGATCAATGCATCCCATTCAATAGGCCGGCAGAACTTTACAATTTTGCATGAGATGTACCATCTTTTTATACAGACAAGCTTCAGCTCTATGTTATGTAATGCCGGTGCATTTGATAAGCAACAGGGCATTGAGTATGAAGCCGACTGGTTTGCGGTCAATGCTTTAATGCCTGAGCAGGGAATACTCGAACGAATTCCCGCTTCCGAACTGAAGAAAAACATCTCTCTTGCAACAATATTAGACATCGAACAATATTTCGCATGCTCACGCTCGGCTTTACTAATTCAATTGAAGGAAATGAATCTTATTACATCAGAGCAGTTCCATGAATTCAAAAATAAGGTAAAGTATAATGCGAAGCTTTATGGGTATGATACTGCATTGTATAATGAAGGCAATGATGGCATGGTAATAGGCGATTACGGGCTAAAGGCCAGAACCCTGTTTGAAAGGGAATTTATTTCGGAATCAAACTATGCTTCATTAATGCGGGAAATCGGAATAGATGTTGATTCTGAGGAAAGTGAGTAATGTCGGGAAAGCAGCCGGGAAAAACCATACTGCTGGATGCGGATGTAATTATTCACTTTATGAAAGGGGATAAAATATTAAAGTTAGCTGGCATCTTTCCTCATAGGCTTGCCGTTCTGGATGTAGTAAAAGACGAAGTGTGCAAATGGCACTCGCGAATTGCAATGTTCGATCTCTTTGTAAGGAGTACGAAGGTGCCAGTAATTCCTTTTCCCACCGGAGATATTGAAATATTCAAAGAGTATGCTTTTCTGCTAAAAAGTTTTGGCCCTGGTGAATCTGCGTGTATGGCTTATGCCCGGTATAAGAAAAACATTATTGCAAGCAGTAATTTAAAGGATATAAAAGAATACTGCGAGCATAACGGAATCAAATATCTGACGACTATGGCAGTTTTAGCTGAGGCTATTAACGGGAAAATAATGGATGCTAAAGAGTGCAATAAATTTATTGCTGAGGTAAAATCTAAAGGGAGCAAGCTGCCTTTTGATACTATTGAAGAATACATGGCTTCCCCGGAGTATCAACCCTTTGAATAGCCGCATCTAAAATTAATGTCCGACGCTAAATATTTTACTTCAATTGCCACCTAAAAAATCATACAACGTTCCCCAATCCAGCAAAAAAATAATTATTTTCACAAAAATTTTCCGAAAACGCCCCCCGTCACCATATATATTATAAAGGAGTCTCCCGAATTATGTAACCGGGAGCGCTTTTAAGCATAAATATTACTTTTAACCGATAAAAAATGTAAATTATGCTCCGTAATTTCAGTATTTGGCAATGAATAAGAATCCGGAACAGGAAGCTAGAGATAATATCGACCGCCAGCTAATAGCCTGCGGCTGGGTGATCCAAGATAAGAAGAAAATTAATCTTTCTGCCGCCATGGGCGTTGCCGTAAGGGAATACCAGACCGATGCAGGCCCGGCCGACTATATCCTTTTTGTGGATAAAAAGCCCGTAGGGATAATTGAAGCTAAAAGGGAAGAGGAAGGGCTTCACCTTACATCCGTGGAGGACCAGTCCTCCGGGTACGCCGAAAGCAAACTCAAATTCCTGAACAATGATCCTCTTCCGTTCGTGTATGAAAGCACAGGACTCATTACGCGCTTTACCGATTACCGCGACCCTATGCCCCGCTCCAGGAATACATTTTCATTCCATAAGCCTGAAACTTTCCGCGAGCACATTAAAAGGGGAAATTCGCTCCGCAGACGACTGAACGACCTGCCCGGCCTTCCAACAGACGGCCTGCGCTACTGCCAGATAAACGATATAAACAATTTTTAAATAAAGAAATTAATGAGGTTATTTCAATGAGTAACTTTATTCTTTAGATCGAAAATTCTTTCTAATTCAAAATTACAACTAACTATATTCGTTAAATACTCAAAAGTGGGTGATAATAATGGCAAATCGTGGTGGAGTAGCCGGTGGTAGGGGGTATAGCTACCAATACTGGTTTATTGCATACCAATTGGGGAAAATGTTTTTTGACCAGTCGATGAAAATACAGGCAGAAGCCAATGTCGTTTATTCCAACGCCGATCAAGAAAATTCCAAACAAAATAGTGCTAGTCGTAATTTTATTGATGATCTAATAATATATAAGAAGAATGAGATAACTTCCTATAATATTAAATATATCGCACCTTCTGAAACAAAATGGACTTCAGGCCGGTTGAGTAATCAAGGGGTGATTTCTCAAATCAAAAATCAATATAAGAATAATCCCAGCGTTAAAATTACCTTTGTAAGTCAAAGCCCTTGCCCCTTATTTAGCTCTATTTTCCCTCAACTTTGTGAATGCAACTCGCTTAAAGAAATAAAATTACGTGTTTCAGCACAAAGTGATTTTGCAGAATTAGAAAAGTTCAAACATTATATAGGCCTTAATTATGAGGAAATTATCGAATTATCAAAGCTCGTAAGATTTAAGCGTGGATATGAGCAAGATGAATATATAAATCTGATCGGAAATTTATTTAAAGGCAGGATTACAAATGAATCGGGAATTGCATATTATTTATATCAACTTGCTAAAGACATTGGAGGCAGGGGGATTGTTGATCAAGAATATTTAAAAAAGATGTTAGAGAAGGAGGGATTTTGCTTATTAAGTTCCATTGACTTTTCGGAAATTAAGAAAGAGTTTGATAATATTTCCCGCTCATTGATTAATTGGACAAATATTTTTGGGAAATTATCAGATTCGCATAAGATTAGAGAAGAAGTTTTAAAAGTTATTGAATGGGTTGATAAACCCAAAGAAGAACTTAGGAAACCGATATTACTATTAACAGGGAAAGCTGGTTGTGGAAAAACAATCATATTACAAGATGTTGTTAAGAAATTGAAAGAAAAAGGCAAATGTATACTGGCTATTAAAATAGATCTGATAGGTGTTACAAATTATAATGAATTAAAACTGAAATTAAATCTAAGTGATGATTTAATGAAAATTGTTAATACGATTACTGAAAAAGAAATGTGTGTTGTGATAATAGATCAAATTGATTCATTATCATTAGTCCTTTCAAATGATAGAAGTTCTATTAATTTTTACTTCGATTTTATAAACCGTATATCAAATATCAAAAATCTAAGAATAATTATTTCTTGTCGGGACTATGATTTAACTTATGATCCGTTATTAAGGCACTTAGATCAGCAATCTAGAATCTCAATAGGCGAATTGCATGATGAAGAAGTCAAGAGTGTTACAGATATGCTGGATATAAATTATGATCAAATTCCGAAAGTCCTAAAAAAGTTAATTGCCAACCCCCAGAATCTAAATATATTTTGTACAATTTATGGAAAAAATATAGATCTAGATTCAATACATACTTTGCAGGATTTGTACAATGAGTTCTGGATAAAAAAAATTCTTTCAATTCCTGAAAAATCAGGAGAGTATGTTCAACTTTTGGAGAAAATTGCTATTGAAATGTCAGAAGACCAAAAGTTAAATGTTCCGAAATTGATATATGAAGATGAATTTACCTCTGCATTAAATTATTTATTAAGCGAAGGAATTTTGAAAGAGGAAAGAAATCAGCTGCAATTTTTTCATCAGTCATTCTTTGAGTATTGTTTCTCAAGAGCGTTTGTAAAAGGGCGGAAGAATATATCGGAATATGTTTTAGAACAGCATCAAGGCCTGTTTGCTAGATCAACAATAAAAAATGTTTTAAGTTATTTAAGAGGAGTCAATCTAGAATCGTATAACGAAAACCTAATTGTATTACTTACTTCCCCAAAAGTACGATTTCATATAAAATTACTCATACTTAATCTATTGGGGTCGGAAGAAAATGTGCTCCCATCTGAATGGGAAATCATTAAAAACAAAGTATTAACCAATAATAAGGATGTAAAGTATTTTATTGAGTCCATTTGCACTATTGAGTGGTTTTATTATCTCGATAAAGAGGGATTTATCATGAAATTTCTTAACAGTTGCGATAATTTGTTAAGTCGCTCATGTGAATGGATGATAGAATACAGGCTGATTGAAAGCAATCCGGGTCCCATCCTGAAATTTCTATTCTCCTTAGAGAATAATGAACGAAACAATAGTATTGTATATTATACAATACTATATCTTAAAGAATGGGATAATCCAATAGCATTACAACTATTTGATAGAGTAAGGGATTACTTCTTTTCAAGAAATCAATACCATTTATCTAAAACGTTATCTCGAATTACTAAAATATCGCCAACTTATGCAATAAAAATTCTCAATGAACTTATAACTAAAAAAATATCATCTTCTGAGTTTAGACAATCTGTTGATAGAAATATTATAGGATATGAGATAGGTGAAACCTTTGAAATATTAGCAAAGGAAGAACCAGTTTTGTTTTTGGAATTTGCATTACCATTGATAAAAGATATTTCAGAAAAGACCAGACTATTGGAATTAGAAGGTTATTACATAGATAATGCATTTTTCCTTCACGAAGAATTTGATAACTTAAAAACACACTGGGGTTTGATAAAACTTGCATCCCAACTTCTATTTGATAATGCAAAAACTCCAAAAATATTTAAAAAATTCTTTGAGGAATATAAAGATGATTATGCATTAAGTATTTTGTATGTACTAACTGAAGGACTTCTTTGTGATCCCGTTTGTTATTTGGATGAAGTATTTTATCTGCTTATAAGAGAAAATTTAATTAAGCATTGTGATCTAAAATCAGGATTAAAATACAATATTTTAAAATTATTAAATCAAACCTATGCCTATTTTGATGGTAGTAGACAAGAACAAATCAACTTAGTCATTTTAAAATCAGAGGATCTAAGAATTCATAAAGGTGACTTAAGAAAGTATAAGGGAGCCAGTATATTTGCACTACTTTCATCCATCCCCTTATCCGAACGAAATAAATATTCCCACATTAGAAGAATATATTATGAATTGGAAAGAAAATTTGGACAATTTCAAAATATGAAACCAAAACCCGCTCAGATTTCGTGGGTGGGACCTCCTATTCCTGAAACGGCATACTTTAATATGCAATTGGTGGACTGGGAAAATTCATTTAAAAAATATAATGATAGAACTGGATGGGATAAAGGCTATCAAAATAAAAAAGGTTTTCAATATGGTGGGTTAATTGAGCATTCAAGAATGTTTGGTAGATGCATAAAAGAAGACCCCGATAAATTCTTCCCATTTTTGCTTGATCTCAAGAAGGAAACAACTGCAAATGAATACTTTGCGGAGGCTTTACGCGGATTGTTAGCATGTAAATACGATTATAAAAAAATAAAAGAATTGGTGACTTACCTAATTAATTTTAATAATGATAAGTTTCTTCGAACGGTAATTATAGATTGTATCAAATACATAGATGAATTTGAGATCTTAGAGCCATTTCTCTTTACAAAGATATGTGTTTATTCCATCGACTTTGAAGAAAATAATAATTTGGAGCCGGAAGAAAGTATAAATGACTCCTTACAAAAAGGAATCAACACATTACAAGGCTATGCTGTGTTTACTCTTGTTACACTTAAGAGTTGTGCATATTATAAAAAACAGATTTTGGGAACATTGAGTAAAATAGCAAATTGTAACAATATTTCTGTGAAATGTGCAGCAATAGCTAATCTACATCATTTGGTAAATCTAGATCCAGAAAAAATTTATGAAATTTACAAAAGGTGTTCAAACGACTTAAATGACGATATATTAATAAATTCAGTTTATTTGTTAGGCTACTATATAAATGAGAAATTCAACTATTTGAAAAACCACCTTAGAGCTATTGTTAGGATTAAAGGAAGTGATAGGGTGAGAGAAAGACAAAATTATGTTGGCCAAATCGTAATGTATTTATATATCAAAAACGTTAGGGGTGCTAAAAAATTACTGGAAGAATTGTATAATGACTCGATTGATTTTCAAGCGGGTTTATTAAAACAGGCAATTTATAATATTCCACATCAAAATGACACTGCATTAAAGAAAGCAGAAACTATATTCAAGAAATTGTTATTATCCGAATCCCACATAATACAAAATGAATATACATATGCTTTTAGAGAATTTAAACCTGAGGATTTTAATAAGCTATATAATTACATATTACTCTATTCAAAAAATAAGTCGGGAAAAGGTAATAGAACAGATAATCGAATATTTGAGTATTTATTGCAATGTGTTGGATATGAACCTAAAAAATGTCTGGATGTTTTAGAAAATTTATTAGAAACGAGTAATTTTGATCTTCAGGAAAGTTCCATTTCTGATGAACCTGTACAAATATTAATAGGAGCATATAATAAATTGCTGCTTTATTCCAAGGAGTCCTATTGTGAAAAAGCAATGGATATCTTTGATAAATTGTTACAAATTCCGGAACTTCAATTCAGTGTACGTAAAGTCTTAGAAAGTGCGGATTATAGCTGAAAGGATTTTGCGAAAATTCTTTTGGCGAAGTCTTATTTTTTTTCTGATTGACTTAATAAATTATGAGGAGTATCAGTTCTGTGTTTGTCGCAGAAATTATATTTTCTTTAGTTCTTTTTACATATAATAAATCGGGAGTTAAATTATTTGATTGGTAAAGACGAATGAGTATTAAACTGTTTGAACTGAATATCAGGCATGGTGGCGGCAAACGAATTCCCCAAATCCTAAAAAGAATTATAGGATACAATGTTGATGTTATTGTCCTTACTGAGTTCAGACATAACCAGAATTCTGATACTATAAAAAATAAACTGCTTGACGAAGGCTACCGGTGGCAAACCACCGTACCGGAAAGCCGCAGGACGAACACAGTATTTATAGCCTCAAGGTTGCATTTCGAATCTGTACCTTTGATTGATCTGCCTGTTGAATGCACCGAAGAGCAGTTCTGATAAGATTTGAGCAGTTTTCTTTAATGGGTGTTTACTTTGCTCAAAAAAAAGGAAAGAAGCTTCTTTTCGATTTTATCGTAAATAATATTATTCCGGCCTTGGGAAGCAGATGATTGATTATTGGCGACTTCAATACAGGCAGGCATTACATAGATGAACCCGGCATAACATTTTATTGCGCTGTTTCCTTTGCTAGTCTGGAAGGTTCCGGCCTGATTGATTCCTGGCGAAAACGGAATGTGGATAGGAAAGAGTTTAGCTGGTACAGTCCTGCGGGAAACGGCTTCCGCATAGATCATGTGTTCAGTACGAAAGAATTTGATAAAAACATTTCATATGTAGGAAATGACCATGCTCCAAGACTGGAAGGGGAAACGGACCATTCCGCATTAATAACTGAATGTAATAATCTGTTCGAAATAAATTATAACCTTATAAGGTTATAAACTGGAATTATAACCCTGTGAGATTATAACATGAAATAAGTTAATGAAAAATATGTAGCCCATTTGCTTCATTATTCTTTTACCAAATACATAAACAAAAAATCCTGATTCAACTAAAAATGAAAAAACTCATTATTTTGTTTGCCCTTTTTCTTGTATCTAATTTAACTGCACAAGACGGTATGACCCTGATGTTTGGTTCATCATTTAACAGACAAAATAATTATAGAATGACATTTGGCCTTTCTGATGCTCATGAATCACCATATATGGAAATATATTTGCCAAATCTTTCTATTTCAGTAATCCGGGATCCTGAAAATGAAAGGAAGTATTTTGTTTCGGCAAATTCTTTGATTTGGCCAATTGTAAAAATTGTAAACCTGGAAGCTCCAAAACGTTCTCCAATAAATGCTCCTTTTTACTTAGCATTAGCGTTGCTTCAGGAAATGCCTAATATAAAGTTTGAACCATATCTGTATAAAAATAATCTTAGATTAAGGTTCGGCTTTAATACTGACTATTATCTGTTTCAAAGTCCTTCAAAAGTGTACTCGGAAGTTATATTGGGATTAGCCTATTCAAATAATAACATCAAAATTCTTTGTGACGGCAGTTTCCCTTTACTCAAAGGATACCTTAAAGATAAAAACAAGGGATTCCTAAATTTAAGCCTGTCTTATACCTTTGATGAAACCCCATTGACCCATAGCTTAATCTACCTGGATAAGGAAAGAGAAACAGACAATTGAAGTCTTCGAGATAAGTTCGTTCACTGTTGATGATGGTGTGGGCGCAAACATCAGCAGCAGAGCAGGTAATCCTAACACCTATATAAATTTTGTTTCATTCTATTCTTTTTGAGTACCAGAGTAGTATGAAATGTTACAACAATGAAAGCTACCATCGCAGCAGTGAAACGGGAGAAAATGAAAAAATTAATACAGGTCCTGAGGGAATTTCTTAATTGAACTGGAGGGGGAAACAGATCATTCTGCATTGATAGTTGAATGTAATAACCTGTCCCCGTTATAAATTTACATTCAAATCAAACCCGTACTTCTGATAGCTGATAAAACCCTTCTTCTGGTTTTCATTTATCCAGCCGGTCTCTTTGTGACTCATCTCTTTTAACTCTTCTGTGGAAAATCCTTTGAACTTTTCATATACCCCGCCTAAAATTGCAAGCTCCTCTTTTGTGAAAACACTTTCATCAAAATCCTTTGCCCCGGCAAATTTTTCGTGATACTCATCTTTAATTAAAACCGACCCGGCTTCCAGGTACCCGTTCTCCTGCAGAAGATCGAAATTTGAACCGTACCTGTAAACTACGGGTCCCATCTGTATGGCCTGATATCTTAAACCCGATATTGAATACCCGCTGTACTTGAAATTAAGGAAGTCGGCGTAAAATAATAATTTATTCAGCCTGACCTTGAATTGTGCAATGCTTAAAAAGTAAAGCACCATGTTTGCAAACTTTTCAAAGGAGGGAATTGTATATCCCGTATACTCATTCGGAATTTCTGCTTCATTCCATAAGACGCTGATTTCAGCCGGACATTCAGGCTCGTTTTCAATAAGGGAGTTTATGTAAGAAATCACCCTGGCGTATTCGTGGCTGTCAAACAGCTCTCTTTTCATTTCAAGAAGCTTTTTGAACTCTGCTGGCGACTGAATAAGTTTCAGCAGTGTGGCGTTGCTTTGATTGGGAACTTCACCTTTTTCATAATTCTTGTATATGTTAATGCCGAAACCTAATATTTCCGACATCTTTGGGGCCGAGAGCCCAAACTTTTCTCTTAAGGATTTGATCTGAACGGGGAAGAGAATTTTGTACTTTTCCCTGTATTGATTGTATACCTGGAGAGTATCAATCTCGTCGAGTTCTGTGGTTGTAAAGTCCTCACCGCAGGCTGTACACTTATAATAATGTTCCGAAATTGCAAATTTTTCTTTCCTGAACTCTCTTTCCCTTTTCTCTGTAACCAACTCTGCCTGCCCGTCACATAAGCCGCATTGAACTATCCTGTCCATATTATCCCTCTTATGCATTTTTATATGGGTACGTTATCTTTCTTTCTGCTAAATGAAATGACATGCAAATTACTGGCCTTGCTGCTTTGCCAATGGAAATTTTTATGTATACTTCACGTGCTTTTACTGTAATTCCAAACTCCCAGTAATCCGGCAGGGTGACGTCATTTGTATCCGGCTTGGGACCGCCAAAGTAATCCTCTGCTTTCAGGTTCCTGATAAACTCATCCCTTTGCAAAGGAGTAATTTCCAGGTCTAATAAAGCCTGTTTATTCTTTTCTCTGTTATAATAGAAAATCTTGTAAACCGATAATTTAGCACGCAAATCATTAAGAAATGATTCTACCTCATCTTTACTTGTCATCTATAACTCTAAAATAATTAAAATACAATCTAAAATCAACCATAAAGTGAGAAATGGATTTAAAAATGCCTCATATGTCACTATGAAGTGAAATGCTCCCGGAGTTATATGCATTCCACATAGTGAGGCATAAAATAAGGAATTTGGGATACAGACCCAAATTAATATTTAGCGGTTTGAATATTTCGCCCGCCAATGAGGGGGTCGCCAAAATTTCAGGGCCATGAATAGCGGCATGCCCGGTCCCGATCCATACATCGCGCCCCCTCAGGGCTTCATGGGGTTGGGTGGGCGCTCCTTGCTATAGACAGAACGCCCCTTCGGAGCTTCTTGGTGTAGGTGGTCCGGCTTTTCTCTGGTAAAATCTATCACTCCCCCGGAAAATCTGGGGCTGAAGCCCCGAAGGAGGGAAGGGAATTCCCGGGTACCCCGCGACCTGAAGGTCGGGGTTAGTCATAAAACGTTGAACGTTGAACATCGAACGTCTTCCTGAAATCGTTTGGAATTTTATCCTTTTTTTGATATTGTTACAGCTAACTTCCCGGAATATTTTTATATTATAGAGAAGTTTAATAAGGAGTACATAAGATGGAACATACTTATAAAGAACCCGCTCCTATTACCGATAAAATGAATCCGTTTGAATCTATGATGGCCCGCTTTGAGAAAGCAGCTCAAATCCTCGGCCTTGAAAATGGTGCTTATCAATACTTAAAGTCTCCTGTTAAGCAGGTAATTACCTCAATCCCTATAATAATGGATAACGGCAATATCCAGGTCTTCGAAGGCTACCGCGTGATCCATAACGATATTCTCGGCCCTTCAAAAGGCGGCCTGCGCTTTGCTCCCGACGTCAATCTGGATGAAATGAAGGCCCTGGCGGCCTGGATGACCTGGAAATGCGCCGTGGTCAATATCCCTTTCGGAGGCGCCAAGGGAGGCATCAGGTGCGACCCTTCGAAGCTTAGCATGAATGAGCTTGAAAAATTAACCCGCAGGTTTACTTCAAACCTGCTGGACATTTTCGGCCCTGAAAAAGATATACCTGCTCCCGATATGAATACTAATGAGCAGGTTATGGCCTGGGTTATGGATACATACAGCATGCATACCAAAACCACTACCAGGGCCGTGGTTACGGGTAAACCGCTCATTTTAGGCGGCTCTCTAGGCAGAAGGGAGGCTACAGGAAGAGGCGTCACCATGGTCTCCATTGCGGCCCTGAAGAAAATGGGCATTAACCCCGAAAGTGCAACGGCCGTGGTTCAGGGCTTCGGCAACGTCGGAAGCGTCTCGGCACAGCTCCTGCACGAAAAGGGTATTAAGATCGTTGGCCTCGGCGACATAAGCGGCGCTATCTATAATAATAAAGGGATCAGCATCCCTCAGGTAATGGAGTATTTTTCTAGGAATAAGGCGCTTTCGGGCTTCCCGGAGGCCGAAGAAATAACAAATGAGGAGCTTCTGGAACTTCCCTGCGACGTGCTAGTGCCGGCGGCAAAGGAGGACCAGATTACAAAGTATAATGCGCCTAAGCTCCGCTGTAAAATTATTACCGAAGGCGCAAACGGGCCCACTACCGCTGCAGCCGACCCGATTCTGGAGGATAAGGGCATTCTCGTTATTCCCGATATCCTTGCCAATGCGGGCGGGGTTACTGTATCCTATTTTGAATGGGTGCAGGACCGCACCGGCTATTTCTGGTCGCTTAACCGCGTAAACAGGCGCCTTGAAAGAATGATGCATGAGGCTTTTGACAACGTTTATCATCATGCCGAAACTTATAAAGTGTCCTTAAGACTGGGCGCCTATGTGCTCGCAATTAATAAAGTAGCCAATACACTGAAAATTCGCGGTATCTATGGCTGATAATAATTCCGGCAGAAAGACTTTTTCATTAAAAAGTGAGTAAAATGAATTTTTATAAAAGGAGAACGAAAGTACAAACAGGAAATTCTAACTTCTTTTGGACTTTTTCATTGAAGGGGCTTAAGGCTTTTATAGCCCTAAGCCTGTATTTTTGCCTGCTTATGCCCCATGAGGCCTTTTCGCAGAGCCAAAGTAATCTCGACGTTTTCTACAGACTTGCAGATTCTTCTGTTGTAAAGGTTATAAAAGCATTGCCCGGTGAAAGCACGAAGCTTCATCTGAGGCTCGACATTCCCGAAGGCTATTCGGTTTTCAGAAATAGAATAATTCAGGATTTTAAGCAGGAAGGAAAAGATGTCCTGCTTTCAGGCGACAGCCTGGCCTCTTCTTTGAACATAACCATAGACCGGGCAAAGGTAAGTTATTCAGACCTCTTCCGTCAAGGGCTCTTCGGGAGCTACAGGGCAGAAAGAACTTTTACCTTTGGCGGCAGCTACGTCCTCTCTTCAGAGGGAATGGTAAGAAAGACTGACAATTTCACTTTTGCGGTAAAGGACACAGTTCTTTTTGATGAGATCCGCCAGCTGGAAAACCCTTCAATCCCTTTTACGCAGGGAAATATCCCATCCGAGCCCTTGTTCTCGACGCTTTGGGAGCCCGTTGTGGCCCTTGGAACCGCCGCCGTTGCGGTCTACCTGTTCTTTACCGTAAGGAGTAAGTAGATTGCCTGTGTTCTTTTTAAGGAGAGGAAAAATTCTTTGACAGGAACTTAATTGTGCCCTGCGGTTTATAATCTGTGCGGCTTCGGCTATGAAAAACTTTTGCCTTTGAAGATGGCGCATTTTTCTTTAATTTTGTTAATTATTTATTACCTAATCAACACTTTGGATATATGAAAAAACTTTTGGCTTTGGTTATTTTATCTGTTGCTTTATGGGGCTGCGCAAGTACCGTAAACACAACAAACATGAACGCAGATGAACATCTGAACTATGCAATGAAACTGTTTAACGACGGCGATTATGTGGAATCTATAAATGAGTTCCAGGCCATCCTCCTGCAGTTTCCCGGAAGCGCCGTTACAGACCAGGCACAGTACTACCTAGCTGAAAGCCATTTCAAAAGAGGTGAATATATTCTTGCGGCTTACGAATACAGCCGCCTTATTAAAGACATCCCGGCAAGCAAACTTGTTCCGCAGGCCCAGTTCCAGCTCGCAGAATCTTATTATAAGCTCTCTCCCGATTTTCAGCTCGACCAGCGCTATACAAACAAAAGCGTTGAGGAATTTCAGGCGTTTATTGATTTCTTCCCCACGGACCCCAGGGTGCCTGAGGCTGAAAAGAAAATTAAAGAGCTGAATGACAAACTCGCTGAAAAGGAATTCCATACGGCTGAAATCTACGAAAAGATGGAATATTACGAAGCGGCTATTTATTATTATAATATAGTTACCGATACATATCACGATTCCAAGTACGCCCCGTCGGCACAGTATAACAAGATCAGGACACTCGTCCAGATCAAGGAAAACAAGACTGCGCTCAAGGAAATTGCCTCTTTCTTACAGAGGTATCCTTCAGACGGAAACGTAACGGCAGTTAAGAAACTTCAGGAAACTTTAAACAAAAACGGTTGAGCTTAAAAATAATGGGAACTGAGGGAAAGAGGGCTTCTGACTCTGTAATAACAATGACCGAACTGGTCCTGCCTAATCATACAAATCAGTTAGGCAATCTTCTGGGCGGGCAGCTTATGCACTGGATAGATATCTGTGCGGCTATGTCTGCTGCAAAACATACCAACAGGGTATGCGTTACCGCCTCGGTTGACAGAATAGATTTTCACCACCCTATAAAACTTGGTGATGCCGTAACTTTAACTGCCTGCGTCAACAGGGTTTTTAATACTTCACTCGAAATCCAGGTTGAGGTTTTTGCCGAAAGCTTCAGAAAAGGAACCAGGGTGCACGCAAATTCCGCATACCTGACTTTTGTTTCTGTCGACGAGGAGGTAAGACCCGTAAAGGCCGTTAAGGTTATTCCGGAAACTGAAGATGAAATACGCCGCTACAATGAAGCTTTACACAGAAGGGAAAATAGACTTAAGACGCGTAACCTTAACAGCAATTAGCCTTTTACTTGCAGGATATTTCCTTGTTCCGGTAAATGCCCAGATCCCGGTAAATGGCTTCTGCAGGTATCAGAGCTTTCCTGTCCGCGAAGGCTTCCACAGCTTTGCCTCACTTAGCTTTAATGGCGATGCTTACACCGACCTTGCCATGTTCGATCCCCTTAAAAAAGAAATTTTTACCTTCGCAGGCCAGGCCGAAGGCTCATTTAAGCCGGGCAAAACGAGCCGCCTGAAAAATGAAATATCTTTTATTGAACCGATTGACAAAAACCTGCCAGGCACACTCTGCGCCTTTATTTCCAGGAAAAACAGAATTGCGGGCCTTCTTAATTTCTCCAATTCCGGCAGCCCGAATATCCTCTCTGAACTGAGGCTCGATTCTTATCCAGGTGGCATGAGCCTTATGGACATAAATTCCGACGGGCATGAGGAGATCCTTTTATACGGCGAGGCCTTTAACGGGCTTTCAATTATCTACAGGAATCAGGGGCGCCTCAGGGAAAAAAAGATTCTGAATGGAAAGATCTATTCGCATGCCGTCTGGACCGACTTAAATCACGACTCATACCCGGACATAATAGCTGTAGAGCTTGTAACCAACTCGCTGAAATTCCTTTATAACAATTCCAGGGGTGAGTTCTATGAAGCCCGTGAAATGAAAGGGCGCGGAAAGATCACTTCTTTGCTTGCCTACGACTTCAACCTGGACGGGCTGCAGGATATTATTGCTGTGCAGGGAAACGGGATTTATATTCTTTATGGCGATTATGTCTCCTCATTTAACAAGACACAGACCATAGCAACAGATTTCAGGCCCGATGAGGTTGTAATCTCCGACTTCAACCGCGACGGACTTAACGACATCGCCTACCTGGACAGGAGCCGTTCAGTGGTATCTGCGGCCTTTTCCAGGGAAAACGGTTCTTTCTTCAGGGAGATAAATTACCTCGCCCGGCAAGGGATATCCCATATAGCACCATATTACAGTAAGTTTCTTACAGGGCTGTTGTCCCTGGACTCCGGTGGCAAATTGTACCTTATCAGCAGCTTAAGCGTAATTAAGGATAACGTAAGCCTGTCGCTTGGAGCCTCCCCTTCGGATATTTCTTATTTTGACGCCGGGAACAATGACATCATCGACCTCTGCGCCGTTGACCGCTTCCGCCCGGCACTAAACATAATGCTAAGGGACAAGAGCGGCATCCCTTCGCATTATTATTCTGTCGATCTTGTGGAGGCGTGTACAAATCTGGAGATATACGATAAGAAAACTTATGAGAAGACATTTTACTGCTACACAAGGGGTAAGCGCCTCATTCAGGCTGTTACCGTAAACTTTAAGTATAACCGCATTTCAAAAAATAACTTTTACGCTGCCGGCCCCATCTTTGACCTTAAGGCAATTGACGGCCAGGGGGCAGACAGAACGAAGCTTTTCGCCGCGCTTATCAGTAACGGAAACCTCAGGCTTGAGGTGTTTGACTACGTTAACTATAAATATGCATCTCTTATCTCAAAGACACTGGAAACCGGAACGGCTGACGCTAAAATAGACCAGTACAGCCCTTTTTCCATCTTCTACTGGAAAGAGGGGAAAGGCTGCTTTTATTTTAAGAAGCTAATCCTCGACAGGGAGCTGAAGCAGCAGAAATACCTGAATGAGTTTACCCTGAAGTCAAAGGTGCCTGCCTGGATTACGGGCGATATACTCAACCAGGATGAGGGCAGCTCGGCAAATTTTATATTTGATAGTAATAATTATTATGCTTTTATTTCAAACATAAATAAGAACGTAAAGTTTAAGCTTAAGGGGAGTTTTTCAGCCTTTAAGATCAGAAACAGCAATATGCTCTCTCTCGGGGAAGTCCGGTTCAACGGCCTGAAAAAACTTCTGGTCTATAATGATGCCGACAGAACTTTAGAAAAACTGGATGTATTAAATAAGTCCGGAATCCTTCTTACAACCAGGCTTATTGAGGCCGGGGATGTTGAAAGCTATTTTGTGAAAAACATGAACTTCAGGAAGTACCACTTCGTTTATGCGGATAAGAGTGAAAAATGCGTGACAATAAAAGAACTGCCCTGATAGCGGCATGCCTGCTTCTTTTTACATGCTGCATCCAGCCTTTGATGGCGCAGGAGAACAGCGTAAAGCCTAATCTGGATTCTCTTTACAATGCTTATCTGGGCCTGAGGGGGATGCAGAACATGATTCCTCCGGCGGGTAGACCGGGCCAGACAATGACGCAGAAAGGTGAAGTTCCGGGTAAATGCGGGTTTTCACTTATGGCCGCGGTGCGCAATAACCTCAATAGCTTTTCTTCAGGACAGAAAATTGTACTTAAAAAACTTCTTGAGGACCGCCCCGTGCTCCAGAGGAGCATTGTATCGCCGTCGGGATTTTTCAGGATCCATTTTAACACCACAGGCGACAGCATTCCAGCCTACGATTCATCGCTTTCAGTCATGCAAAACATCAGCCGGGTGGCCTTTGCCATGGATTCGGCATATAATTATGAGGTGAATTACCTGGGCTTCCTTCCTCCTCCTTCGGATAACGGGGCCGGGGGCGATAACCTATATGACGTTTATATTATGGATATTCCCGATTACGGCTACACACAGACCGGTGAGGCCCTGGATTCCAGGGGAATGACGGTTACAAGCTACATGGTAATTGACAACGATTTCAACCGGAGCGAACATTACTATTCCTCAGGAGTGAAAGGACTTTATGTTACGGCTGCACATGAGCTCAACCATGCAATACAGCTGGGAAATTATAACGCCCTCATGCAGGACAAGGATATCTATTTCTACGAGGGCACATCCTCCGCAATGGAAGAACTGGTCTTTGATGATGTGGAGGACTACTACCAGTACCTCAGAACCTACTTCAACCAGCCCGATAAGCCTTTTTATCTGTATACCGGCAACCAGACATATACAACAGTTCTCTGGATGCTCTTCCAGCATTACGGTTTTGGAAAGGATATTATTAGGGAGGAATGGGAAAACTTTAACCACGAAGCGAGCCTTAAGGCTATGAATACCGCCCTGGCCAGCCACCGCTCATCCTTAAAGCAGGCGCTGAATACTTTCGGCAGCTGGACATTTTTTACGGGCTACAGGGCTAAGCCCGATAAGTACTTCAAAGAATCTGCAAATTATCCCGTACTCAAACCCAACTACTCACTTACACTTACGGGAAGCGAGCAGATGGTGGACCTTTTTACAGATCCGGTTTCCAATAACTTCGTCCGCTTTCTTGCCGATAATGGACAGACAATTGACACCACGGTAATAATTCTGACCAACGGGGATATTCAAAGCGCTCTTACAAACCAGGATAATACCTCCGGCGCGCCCGACATAACGGAAAATGCAAGGCTGACCTTCTACAATTACGCGGCTCCGGGCGCAAATAAGGTGGCAAATAACTACTATTTCAATCTCAGCGCCGAAAATCCAGACATTTTCCTCGAAAGCGATATTTTCAACAATAACCCGGCCGGCGGCGGTACATTTTCAGTCGCGGAACTGGATTTTGCTTTCCCAAATCCTTTTAATTACAGCAAAAACCAGTATGTTTACCTCCCGGTAACCCCAAATAAACTGAACTCGGCCTCTCTTATCATTTTTACTTCAAGCATGGATTTAGTATTTTCGGGCAATAAGAATATTATCCCTATGTACGACTCTTATACACTGCAGTGGGATGGCAAAGATTCCAAAGAAAGGCGCCTGCCTTCGGGAGTTTATTTTTTTGTTACTGATTCAGAGGGAAACCTGAAGAAAGGGAAAATAGTAATTCAAAATGAGTGATTACCAACTGACAGCCGAGGCTGTGGGCAAAACATTCGGAAGAAGGTTAATTTTTAAGGACGTTAATTTTTCATTCGAAAACCAGGGCACATTCGGTATTGCCGGCCATAACGGCAGCGGAAAATCTACACTGGTTAAAATTATAACAGGCATACTGGGACCATCCAAAGGGACAATTTCACACCTTAATGGGGGCAGTAAGATACCGGTTGAAAAACTTCACGATTATATAGGTTTTGTAGCCCCTTACCTTGTACTCTACGACGAGTTCAGCGCCGAGGAAAACCTGCGCCATTTTGCCAATATACGCGGCGTTGAGTATAATAAAGAGAGAATTGACTACCTTTTTAACGCTTTCCTCCTTTACGACCGTAGGCTCGACGAGGTTAAGGCTTATTCCTCCGGCATGAAGCAGCGCCTTAAATATATCTTCGCCCTCATGCACAGCCCGAAGCTCCTGGTGCTCGATGAACCGACCTCAAACCTGGATTCTGCGGGCAAGGATACGGTTTATAAGCTTATTGAGGCTGAAAGCGCGTCTGCCGTGGTGCTTATTGCATCAAATGAGGAAAGCGACCTTGCGCTCTGCAAAAGCGTTCTTCAGCTTGAAAACTATAAAAACAATTCAAAATAAAATTTACATACAAATGAAATCATTTGCTCTTTTTAAGAAAGACCTGCATTCTGAACTCAGGACCCGTTATGCCATAAATGCCCTCGTCATGTTCATACTGGTTACAATTAGCGTAATACTGTTCTCAATCGGGAGTGAAAAGATCTCGGAGACCTTAACAGGGGGGCTTTTCTGGGTCGTAATCTTCTTTTCGGCCATGTCGGGCCTGTCGCGCGCCTTTGTTTCAGAAGAGGAAAGGGGCACAGTCCTGACCCTTCACCTCATAGCCTCTCCTAACACCATATTCTCAGGCAAGCTGCTTTTCAATTTAATTCTTGTCTTTGCAATGAATTTAGTAATAGCCTTGTTATATTCCGCGCTTTTTGATTCCTTTATTATAAGGAACTTTGCCCTGTTCTTGCTGGCATTTGTCCTTGGGAACATCGGCATTGCAGCCGCCTCAACAATTATTGCGGCAATTATTGCAAAGACCGGCTCCAAAGGAACTTTATACCCGGTTCTTTCATTTCCTATATTATTACCCCTTATTTTAATTTTGCTGGAGCTGACCAAGTTTGCAATTGATGGCACGGTAATTGGGGAATCAATGGTAGAGTTAACCGTTCTTGTCTGTTATGATGTGGTAATACTGACAGCCTCTTACCTGCTGTTCGATTTTATTTGGAAAGATTAGTATATTTAAAGACAAAATATCGGAATTAAATATGATTTGGAAAACCGTCCTTTTTCTGTTGATGCTTTTTGTTATAATCGCGGGAATTTCCTTTCCAATTGTTGAGAATCCTGCTGCCTGGTACCAGTTCCCGATTATTCCGGGTCTGGAAGAAAAGGCCAAAATTATATTCTTTCACGTCCCAACGGCCTGGCTTACGGTGGTCGCATTCCTGGTCTCTACAGTTTACTCCATAAAATACCTGAAAAACAAGGACCTCGATGACGATGCAAAAGCCATTGCCGCAGCGCAGATAGGAATTATGTTCTGCATTCTGGCTACAGTTACAGGCTCCATATGGGCCAAGTTCAACTGGGGCAGCTACTGGAACTGGGATCCGAGAGAAACGAGCATATTTATGCTGCTTTTAATTTATGGTGCCTTCTTTGCCCTCAGAAGTGCAATTGAGGTGGAGGAGAAAAGAGCAGCGCTTTCAGCCGTGTATTCAATTATTGCTTTTGTTACGGTTCCGTTTTTTATCTTTATAATGCCCAGGATCATGACCGGCCTTCATCCGGGCAGCGCCAACGACACTAATGCCGGTCCGGTAGTCAATTTCAAAATGAACGGCAATATGATGATAGTTTTCTTTACTTCGCTTGTTGCCTTTACGATACTGTTCTTCTGGATGTGGACGCTTAACTACAAATCAATTATCTATAAAGATAAACTAACTAAAAACATACTTTGAGGTAAATTTTGGAAAGTCTATATAAATTCCTGGAAACAAACTCCATCTACATAGTACTGTTTATTGTCCTTGTCATTTGGGTCGGAATCTTTTTATTTTTGTCCAGCATGGATAAGCGAATTAAGCAGATTGAAAAGGAAATTAAAGGGAGTAAGGCTTAAATATGAAAAATAAATATATGTTCGGCGGTGCTATTATTGTAGTTTTCCTGGGCGTAATGATATACCTCTTTACACAGACAAACGTGCAGTATGAAGCCGATTTTGCCAAGATTCAGGCAAAGTCAAAAACCTTCAAGGCTACAGGCACCTGGGTAAGGGAGAAAAACTACGAAGTTAACAAAGACGACAGGACTTTTTCCTTCTATATGAAAGACTATACAGGCCGCGAAATGAAGGTGGTTCTGGCAGGCAATATGCCTAATAACTTCGAAAGCGCGCAGAGCGTTGTAGTTACTGGCAAATACAAGGACGGCTGCTTCTATGCTTCCGACGTACTGACAAAATGCCCGTCCAAATACGAGGGTAAGCCGCAAATAAGCTCCGGTATGTAAGTTTTATATAAAGTCTCATTCCGGGAGAAGATAGGGCACAGATTCTCCCGGACCTTTTCAACAATATCAATATGACAATAAGGATGTGAATAAATGATAGGCAGTATTTTTCTTACCCTGGCTTTAGTAGCCGGACTGGCCTCGACGATAATGTATTATCTTACATTCCGCGGGCAGGAGAATACACTGAAAATTGCCAGGGTGAGCTACCATGCCATGGCTATTTTCGTGATTGTGGCTGCAACCCTGCTTCTCCAGGCAATTCTTACTCACCAGTACCAGTATAAATATGTTTATGAGTACAGCGGAAGCGGGCTTTCTTTGGGTCTTTTAATTTCCACTTTCTATGCCGGACAGGAAGGAAGCTTTTTCCTCTGGACGTTCTTTACCGTTGTCTTCGGCCTTATACTCCAGCAGTACGCTTCAAAAAGAGGCGACCTGGAGCCGCGCGTAATGAGCGTTTACACTCTTGCAGCCTCGTTCCTTCTTATGATGATCTCGCCCATGCTGAAAAACCCGTTTGCCTACATCTGGAGCGAGCCTAATTTCATTCAGGCCGCAAACATCAATCCCGCAATCCTTAATATGCCTTTTATGCAGAACTTCTTCTTCCAGGACGGGCAGTCGGGACAGAGTTACGTCAAGATGAGTTCTGAGCTGCATGCAATGCTTGTTCAGAGCGGCATAGCAATAAACGATTTTATAATTCAGGGTAAGGGCTTAAACCCGCTTCTGCAGAACTTCTGGATGCAGATCCATCCGCCAATACTTTTCATGGGCTTTGCTCTTTCAACTGTTCCTTTTGCATTTGCAATCTCGGCCCTGATGAAAAATGAATATAAGGAATGGATTAAGCAGGCTTTCCCGTGGGTGCTTGCAGGATCGATGGTCTTAGGGCTTGCAATCATGCTCGGCGGCTACTGGGCCTACGGCGTTTTAGGATGGGGCGGATACTGGGGCTGGGACCCGGTTGAAAATTCAAGCCTTGTCCCGTGGTTAGTCGGCGTGGCCTCGATCCACACGATGCTCGTTCAGAGAAAGAGCCTCCAAAGGCACGACAGCGACGGAATAGGTGAATTTGCCAGGACAAACCTGCTCTTATGCATTCTGACCTTTGTGCTCGTTCTTTACAGCACATTCTTAACCAGAAGCGGAATTTTAGGCGATGCCTCGGTGCATGCCTTTACAGACCCCGGCAAATCGGTTTATATCTTCCTCGTAATTTTAATACTCAGCTTTACGGTCCTGGGACTTGGAATGATGCTCTACCGCTGGAAGTTTTTAACCAAGCAGGTTGAGCCTTACAAGAACCTCCTTAACCGCGAGCTTGCGCTTTTTACCGGTTCAATCGCCCTTATGGCCTCAGCCGTAATAGTAATTGTAGGAACGTCGGCTCCCTTGTTCAAGACCTCGGTTGAGACAAAGTTCTACAACGATATGAACCTGCCTATTGCAATTATAATAGGGCTCTTAAACGGACTGAGTCTTCTTGTAAAGTGGAGATTTACGGAAGGGAAGGAAGTTTTTAAGAAGTCGGCCTTCTCCGTTGGGGCCTCGGTTGTTCTTACCATTCTTATGGCCACTTTAGGCGGCGTGCACGGCCTTATGATGAACATTCTGACGTTTGCCTCGGCATTTGCGCTTTTTGTAAATATTGAAGTGGCTTATAAGATCATACGCGGCAACAAGCTGATGCTTGGTGCATACGTAGCTCACATAGGAATTGCGGTATTTTTGCTGGGTGTTGTGGGCTCTTCAGTTGCAAGCGATCAGAAAGCCCTGGAGCTTCCGAAGAATGAGCCCAGGCAGGCATTCGGCTACACGCTGACATTTAAGGGATACCATCCGATAGAGAACGGGCAGAAGTTCGGCTTTGACATTGAAGTTGCAAAGGGAAACAATAAAAAAGTTGTTTCACCCGTAATGTTCTTCAGCCAGTTCAACAACGGGCTTATGAAAGAGCCCGACATAATTTCAGAGCTTTCAAAGGACTTCTACGTATCTCCTGTTGGTTTTGATGACGGTTCACAGCAGCAGAAGGGAAGCCAGCTGACCTTAAACAAAGGTGAGGCTGCGCAGTTTGAAGGAGCAAAGATCACCTTCTCGGGCTTCAACTTCCCGAAAGACGCAATGAACACAATGATGTCGGGAGGCGACTTCCAGATCGGTGCCAAAGTTGCAGTTGAATACAACGGCAAATCCTTTCAGACCGAACCTTTAATGAAAGCCGCAGGCGGGCAGAAGGAATTTATTCCTGTTGAAGTAAAAGATGCAAACCTGAAAATTCAGATGGAAGGCATGGATGCATCAGGCAAAGTCAACCTGATAGTAACAAAGCTGGACGGCCAGGCGGTTATGAGCAGTGCTCCAAAAGAAATCCTTTCAATTGAAGCCAGTGTAAAGCCTTTCATAAATCTTGTCTGGACGGGTGTTCTTGTAATGGTGCTCGGTTTTATAGTTTCCGTTGTAAGACGCTCCAGAGAATCCCTCGCATAAAGCCATTCATAAATAAATTCTAAAAAAAGAGCGCCTATGCAGAGGCGCTCTTTTTTTACTTCATCTTTCCACCGTACATTTTTTTGTTTATAAGTTTCATCACTTCCGTAAAAGCTATGCTTACGAGTGCTGCCAAAAGGCATGTAAGCAGGTCGTTCATATGGAGGTAGCTGAAGCGGAACAAAGAGTTAAGCTGCGGCACAAATAAGGCGGCAAACAGAAAAGTAACCGCCCCAATGGCAATCCAGTTAAATGCCGTGTTGTTTTCTCTCAGGAGTGTAAACGCATCCACGCTCCAGGACCGGTTGGATAATATCAGTCCCAGGTTTGCCAGTATTAAGGTTACAAAAACCATTGCTCTTGCCTCATCCTGCCCTTTATTGCCGGAATCCGCGATAAAATATACTGCAATTGAAACCGTCAGTGCCGTTATTCCCTGCAGCAGGCTGAAAAGCACATTTTTCTTCCCGAAAAGAGGTTCCGTTACCTTCCTCGGCGGCCTTAAAAGCAAATCTTTTTCTTCCTTCTGGACTTCGAAGACAATTGAGCAGGCAGGGTCTATTATAAGTTCCAGGAAAACTATGTGAACAGGAAGAAGGATAAGATCCCTGTTAATTACCAAAGGCAGGAGTGACAAGCCTGCAATAGGAACATGTATGGAAATAATGTATGACATGGCCTTCTTCAGGTTGTCGAAAATTCTTCTTCCCATCTTAACCGCGCCTACTATTGACGAGAAATCGTCATCCAGCAGCACAAGCGATGCCGACTCGCGCGCCACGTCAGTTCCTCTTCCGCCCATGGCAATACCTATGTGTGCGGATTTTAACGCCGGGGCGTCGTTTACGCCGTCGCCTGTCATTGAAACAATTTCGCCCATGGATTTAAGTGTATTTACAATCTTTAACTTCTGTTCCGGCACCACGCGGCAGAAAATGTTCGTATCCTTAATTCTTGAGGAGAGTTCCACTTCGTTCATTTCCGAAAGTTCCTGGCCGGTTATAACCCTGTCGAAATTTCTCAGGCCGATCTGCTTTGCAATGTTCCTGGCCGTTCCCGGGTGGTCGCCCGTAATCATAATTACTCTTATGCCGGCCTTATAACATTCTTTAATTGCCCCGGGTACGGCAGGCCTTGGGGGATCTGCAAAGCCTATAAAGCCTATAAACCTGAAGTCAAAATCGTGCTGATTATCCGGAAGGCCGGATATGCCAAATGTGGCGTTTGCCACTCCCAGTACCCTCAGCCCCTCGCTGCTCATTTTATCGATAACAGATAAGAGTTCCTTTTTTTCCTCCCCGCTCAGGTGGCAGAGGTCCAGTATCGCCTCCGGAGCCCCTTTTGAGGATATGGTAAACTCCTTTCTGCTTTCCGACTTCCAGACATTTGACATTGCCAGGAGCTCTCCCGAAAGAGGATACTCCTCCACCAGCTGCCAGCCGTTATGCAGATGCTCCGTTCCGGAGAGCTTAAGTTCGCCTAAGACTTTTAATGCCTTTTCCATCGGATCAAACGGGTCGGGACGGCTGGCAAGAATGCCGTATTCAACCAGCGAGTGGAATCCTTCAGGGATGGGGCATTTTTCAATGGACTTTGCATCCAGGTATTCTCCGCAGGAATAAAACATCCCTATCCCCATTTTATTTAATGTAAGCGTGCCGGTTTTATCGACGCATAAAACAGTGGTTGCGCCAAGTGTTTCAACAGCCGGTATCCTTCTGGTTAAGACGTTCCTTTTGGAAATCCTCCATGCCCCAAGTGCCAGGAAGATTGTAAGCACTACAGGAAACTCCTCCGGAAGCATAGCCATTGCCAGCGTCAGGCCTGCAAGAAAACCCTGAAGCCACTCATTTCTGACGAGGCCCATAATGAGGATTACGGCAATGCAGAGCGAGGCGCCTATTACTGCTATATTTACTACCAGTCTCCCTGTCTCTTTCTTTAACGGCGTATCCTGAATTTCAATACTTTTAAGCGCCTTGCCGATTTTACCCAGTTCAGTGTATTGCCCCGTTGCAATTACGCGTGCAATTGCCTGACCCTGAACGATCATCGATCCGGAATATATATATGGCTGGTCGTCCCCGCCCGGGGGTACATTAGCAAAAAGGAGGGCATTACACCCAAGATCGGCTTTTCTGACCGGGACGGATTCTCCCGTTAGAAGAGACTCATCGGCACTTAAATTAATGGACTGCAGCACAACGGCATCTGCCGGCACCCTGTCGCCCTCGCTGATTACAATGATGTCATCTGGTACAACTTCTCTTCCTGCTATTCTTTTTTCCATTCCGTTTCTTATTACCAGTGCCCGCGGGCTCGAGAGGTCCCTTAAAGCTTCAAGCGCATTTTCAGTTTTTCTTTCCTGGAAGAACGTAATTGCCATTATTACGAATACAAAGCCAAGGAGCAGAAGAGCTTCCTGCATATCGCCCAGTACGAGGTAAAGGACGCCGCAGGCAACAAGTAAAATGAACATCGGTTCTTTAATCACTTCCAGAGCGACCGTAAAAATGCCCCTTTTCTTTGCTGCGGGCAGTTCATTGTACCCGTTTTTCTGCAGCCGTTCGGCTGCTTCGTCTGTAGAAAGGCCTGGAAAAGCTGAGAGATCAAAATTTTTCATAAATATTCCTCCGGGAAACTTTATCTCTTTTCTGGCGCCGCCAAATTATTATCTTACGGCAGCCAGGTCTGAATAAGTCCTTAAATGATTGATTCCATCTTCTGTAATCTGAACCTTCTTTACTGTAAGTCGCTGGTTCAGTTTACCGGTAAAATTCAGCCCCGAATGAAAGGGACGTCTTAGTACCGGGAAGTATTACTTAATCTGTAATAAGCAGAATTGTTTTTAGCAGGAAATACCGGATATTACCGCGGGGGTTGAAATATGTTGCAGATTTCATCATAAAAAGCCTGCCCCTGAGCATTTGCAATTTTCAGATTACAGGAAAACGAGGTATTGAACAAATAAGAATAAATCATTCCTTCTTCATAATCCGGGTGTGCTGCTTCCTTTTCCATGGCACCTGGCATTTCAGAAAGAATTGAATATTGATCTGGACACAAGTAATTGCCCGCCCGGGCATCCGGCTTTCCGCATGAAATAATAGTAATTAAAATTACAGAGGCAAACAGCAGTTTTTCCATTTTTTTTACCCCGGGGTGAACTCATAGTCCGTTTGTTGATGCAAAAGAAAGTTTATTCACTATACATGTCTTCAAAAATCTTGAATATTGAACTATTTGGCTATATTTTAATCTATCGTTAATTTGCTCAATTAATTGCTTTTCTCTGGTATTATAATAAGTAAAATGCGACTTAATTTAAACATATTTTTTCTTTTTGCATTACTCCTGCTGGCAGTATCGGACCCCGGGCGCAGCCTTCTTTCTGAAGGTCAGTTTCACGAGTCTGCTGAAAATTCCGGTATAGCCTATGATGACGAGGGGCACGATATCCAGGAGGACGATTACTCATGTACTGAGAGCTCCTATAGAAAAATATTTTTAATTCCCGGAGCAGCAGCGTTTTGTGATAAGGCATTTAAGACAACAATTCTTGATCTTGAAATCTGGAATCCTCCCAAAAACAACCCGTAAAACCCTTACCGGAATAAATAACGTGCACCAGTCAATTTCCATCAGTTTGCGGTGCACGGCAGCACTTAATTATTAATTACAAATCAGAGGAGAACCAAAATGAAGAAGTGTCCTTCATGTGACGTATTCATGAATGAGGTAATAAAGACAGATGTTCTGATAGATATTTGTCCCAAATGCGAGGGGATCTGGCTGGACAAGGGGGAGCTTGACAAGATAATTGCCAGGAACAGGCAGTTTGAGGAAAATAACACGTCCCGCTACTATGATGATGACCACCATGAAAGGCATCATCATGATGATGACGACGACTATTATGAAAAGGGCCGCCACAGGAAAAGGACGGGCGGGTTCCTGGAAAACTTATTTGATTAGGAATTTATTGTTCCTCTTCCAAAAGTAAAGTAATTTGAGTTATTTACAAGAGCGCCTGAAAAAGGCGCTCTATGTTTTTGGTGACATTATTATTTAACGAGAAGGATTTTCTGAACCTTTGCAAAGCTGCCTGAGCTCATCCGGCAGATATACATTCCCGAGGTTAAATCCCGGCCGTCGAAGGCAACTTTATACTGCCCGGCTTCCTGCACTCTGTCTACAAGTGTCGTTACCTCGCGTCCCAGAATGTCGTAGATCCTGACTTCAACGTGAGAGCGCTTGGGGAGCCCGTAGCTTATCACGGTTGACGCGTTAAACGGGTTGGGGAAGTTATTGTAAAGGATGTAGTCCGCAGTCGGGATGCGGAGTGTATAATCCTCCTCATCAGAAATCTTATAGCGGTAGTCGCCAACAGCAAATGCAGGCACCAGAATCCACTCAACTTTCTGTTTGGATAAAGACTGTGTCACTATCTTAAGGTCGATTAAGGTGGAATCGGTTTCTAAAAATTTCCCGATGTCTGCTGTGCTGGTAAGCGTCGTGTCCTCACTGAATGTCCTTTTTCCTATCTTAACCTGCTCCCATTCCTGCGAGCCGTTTTTCTTCAGGTAAAGTCTTGTCCAGCTGGTATCTATCTTATTCTTAAAATTCTCATCAAGTGATGAAACACTAAAGGAAATTTTTCCCCTTCTTCCTGCAGTCAGAATTCCGGAGGGTGTGCCATTAGAGTTCAGAATCTGCAGTGATACAATATGGGGCAGTTCAGCCTTATTCTCTGCGGAACTCATTTCGGTATAGTAGCGGCCTTTCCCTTTTACTCCTGCAACCATAAAATTACTTGTTGTGAATTCCAGCTTGAACCTGCCTTGCGGAAATTCCATTGCCGATAGAGGTCCATATGAAATTATATTCCCGTTTTCGTCGTAAGATGTATAAGTTGTATAACTTTCGTCACCTGTCCTGAGCTCATTCATCCTGCCGTAAATGGAAACATGGGGGCATAATTGGATGCTGGATCCCATGAGCGCCATTCCATAGTAAAGATCGGCATAAACCGGGCCTTCACCGAAACTGATTGCCTCATCAGGATCGGTTATGAATGGAGCTGGCGTGTAGTAGCCCATTGGCGTAACCCCCACGGCACCGTACCGGGCCAGGAGGCTCCCGCTCGTCCAGTTAGGGACTCCGTTTTCTTTTAAGGACTGAATAATTGCCGAGTGTGCAAAACTGTTATCCGTTTCAGGAGTCATATACAGAACCCCTTTCCATTTAGGGCTTTTAATTCTGCTTGATGGATCATCAATAATAATTTTATTCAAGGGGGCGTTGAAGCAGTTGCTGATTGAGGCTTCCGATCCTTCCGGCTGGTTAATTGTAATAGTTCGCTTCAGAAAACCGGAAGGGGAGTTCGTAAGGTTAACGCTGTCAGTCACGTTGGACATGAGCGGGAAACGAAGAATTCTTACGGCGTTATCCATTGCCGGGTCGAACTGAAACTGCCCCGCATTAATTGCGGTAAAAATAGTTGTATTGGAAACTTTCAGTATATAATCGGAAGAAAATGAATAATAGAGCCCCTGCCTTGCGTTTGAGAAAACTCCGTAATTTGGAAACGAAAAAAAGAAGTTATTCCGCGAGTTGGGAAGGCTGCTGAATTTTCTGCCCGATTCATCCACCCCGTTGACTCTTATGGAATTGCCGGCATCAGATGGCCCCGCATAAATGCTACTGAATCCCCCTAAGCTGAAGGGCTTGTCAACAAAGTACAACGCGGGTATTCCGTTCTCAGTGTCTGAAAATATAGAGATCAGTGAATAGCTTCCTTTAGAAAGAAGAATTTCAGCCTGGTTGAGATCATTTGACGTCCACTCATTTTCAAGTGTACGCCAGTCGTGGGTTCCATAGATGAATGAGAAAACGGGAGGTTTTGCAAAATTCACCTGAACGAAAGGACCCCTTACAAACGCCCAGGGTATGGCAAGTGTGTCTGCACTACCCCGGATGTTAACTTTCCCGCCGTATGAGTAAGACTCCATGTACATATGTTCAATAGTCTTGTTGTCCACACTGAGTGTAAAGACTACTTTGCCAGATTCCCCGGGCTGAAGCAGGAGCACGTTACGGTCCACGTCGAGCGTGATACCTGAAGCAAGTCCATCTACGGTGATATTGTAGCTCTGTGTTGAAGTGGACTCATTGAGTATTGAAATGGTATCTTTTCTTATCCACGCTCTGCTGTTCATGCTGTCTATGCCGAAGCTTAATCCTGAAGGAAATGCAAATGACTTCACATCCATTGCCTTAGGTGCATTTAAGAATCCCGCCCCGTAGCTCATGGGGCACAGGTTATAGTCCTTGGCCGTAGCCATTATGGCCGACTTTATCATTTTTGGGGTCCAGTTCCTGTGCATGTGTTTAAGAAGGGCGCAGACGCCTGCTACCATGGGGCTTGCCATGGAAGTGCCATCTAAGGTCTTATAGTCCCCGTTAAGAAAGCAGGAGCGGATGCCTACTCCAGGGGCAAGGATTTCGGGCTTAATGGCAAAAAGTCTTTTTGAAGGCCCTTTTGAGCTGAAGTAGGCCAGCCTGGTCGATTTGTCGGTTGCTCCAACGGTAATTGCGAGCTCAGAGGATCCGGGGCTTGAGATGCGGTAATCCCGGCCGCTGTTGCCGGCTGAGATGCAGAATGTAACACCGAGCCTTACGGCGTTATTTACAGCCTGGCTCATGGGGTCAAAAGGGTTGCCCTCTTCAGCCCCCAGACTCATATTCACAACGTCCAGCATGTCCTCAGTGTTATTGTCCTCATTCGGGTCAACGGTTCTTTCCACGGCTGCAATGCAGTCAGATTCAAAGCCTTCGCCATCTTTGTTTAAGACCTTATAAGCCATAAGAAGAGCCTTTGGAGCAACGCCCTTAATTTCTGTGCCATCAGCGGCGGCGATGCCTGCAACATGTGTCCCGTGCCCGTGGTCATCCATAGGGTTATTATCCCTGTTTACAAAATCATATCCTCCCATAACCTTAAAGCCCTTTCCAAATCCGCCTCCCAGTGCCGGGTGCAGATAGTCGACCCCCGTATCAATTATACCAATAACTATGCTGTCGCCCTCATCGTTAAATTTACTCCAGACAGAATCTGCGCCTATAAGCCTTACGCTTTCACGGAGATTAACTTTGAGAATTTTATCCATGTATACTTTTCTGACATAGGGGAGCGAAGAGATCATTGAGATCATTGCCCTTGGAACACTGAGGCTTGCGCCGCTGAAGAGCTTGAAATATTCTCTTTTCTTCTGCGGAAGCCCGAGCTGCACGTTATAGGCTTTGTTTGCTTTTTCATAAAGCCCCGGGAGGTCTGAAGAAAACTG
This sequence comes from Ignavibacteria bacterium, assembly GCA_025612375.1. Lineage (NCBI taxonomy): Bacteria > Pseudomonadati > Ignavibacteriota > Ignavibacteria > Ignavibacteria bacterium. Next base: position 51,938 of record JAAXKN010000005.1, on the reverse strand, counting down.
CGTCTGCCTCGACATGTATGAAGCAGTTACAGGCTTTTTGATTTTGCTGTCTATCTGCAGCATGAACAATGGGGTATCCTTGTACTCAACAATTATATTAACCATTTCGGTCATATCGGTATCAATTACCTTAACGCTGTCATTGATAATAAGAGCGCCTGTGATATGGCCTGGTTTTTCCTGTATAAAGCTCTGAGACGCGGAATTTCCGGAATAAGGAATTGCCTCCTGTGCCTGTGAAATTCCGGTAATAAATAAAACGCTGGTGATAAAAAGAAGGAAAACAAAACGCATTATTAGCTCCTTATTAAAATAAGATTAAAGCCCGGGGTAAGTTCTGTTTTCAAGGATTACTAATCCTTTTCAAAGATTCTACAGGTGCAAAATAGTTAAATTACTATTTAATGTGAATAATTCTTTTCTATCCCTTAGGGGAAATGTTGAATTTCCACCGCCTAAAGCTTAGTTTTGGCAGGAAATATCTTTATTCAATTATCTAAAGGCACCCGGGAATGAAAATTTTTACTTTTATCTTACTCCTGGCTCTTCAGGCAGCTATTTCGGCACAGATTAAGTTCGACGCAAATTTCGAAAGCGGAAATATAAATTCTGTGGCAACTATGGACTCTGTAAACTATACCGTTACAACAAACAGTACTGATGATATCGGCGGCAGATGGTTTTACTTCCGCATTTCCGGGGTGAAAAACAGGCATATTTCTGTTTATATCCCGACAACTGACGTGAACAGACCATTCTATTCTTACGACAACAAGGAGTTCTACCGCTTTACAATGTTCGAAAGCCCAAGGCAGAACTACTTCGAAAAAACATTCGAGCAGGATACGGTCTATGTCTCCTATTACATACCTTATAACTACAGCTACCTCCAGCAGAGAATTAAGGAGTGGGAAAAACATAGCGACGTAAAGGTGGATACAATAGGTTTTACAAAGCACAATCTGCCGCTCCAGATGCTCACCATAACAGATAACTCGGTCCCACTGAGCGAAAAACGCGCAGTCTGGATACACGCCCGCACACACCCGAGCGAGACCCCGGGCTCCTGGCACCTCGACGGAATTGTGCAGGAACTCTTAAGCAATAATGACGTGGTGAACTATTACAAAAAGAAACTGATATTCTACATTGTGCCTTTTACAAATCCCGACGGCGTTTTCTACGGCAAGTCAAGGACTAACCCTGACGGCGTCGATGTTGAATCCAACTGGGGGCTTCCTGACGACGGGACTACACTTGAAGTCGTGGCTTTAAGAAATAAGATGAAAGAAATTAACTCTAAGGGACAGCTGGCGGTTTTTCTTAATATTCATTCCCAGGCCTCAAAGTTTGCAACTTTCTGGATCCATACTGCCGCCTCGACAACGCAAAACTTTTACTTAAAGCAGAACCAGTTTGCAAACCTTAATACTTCAGACAATCCGTACTTTACAAAGACGGACTACAGCTATTCGAATATCGGATATTACTTCCCCGAAGGATGGCTGTACCAGAATTACGGGCAGTCCGTTATGGCGCTTACTTATGAAACCCCTTATGACCAGTATTCAACGGGCTTCTGGGTTACTAACGAAAGCCTTTTCCAGATAGGGCAGCGCACGCTTTATGCGGCTGCGGAATACCTGGGGCTCTCACATCCAAAACACCTGCAGTTGGATAACTCGCAGGCCGTAGTTGAAGGCGCGGCAAAGGCTGATTCATCGGGACTTTTATTCTTTGGTAATAATTATCTTTTTATGAATAAGAGTACCACAAAGGCTTCAGTATCTTATCATACGGAGAGCCTTCCTGCCGGAATTTACAGCATCTCCGGATGGTGGCCTTCAACTGCAGGAGTATCCACAAATACAAAAATTGTAATGGAAGCAAACGGCAATAGTGTAACTGCCTACAGAAGCCAGCAGAAAGACGGCGGGCAGTGGAACCTTCTGACCGACAGCCTTACGCTTTCTACTCCTGCCTCAATTACAATCAGGGTGGAAAATAATGAAACTGCTGCCGTGGCTTCAGACGCATTCAGGGTAATCTATAAAGGGCAGTTGAGCCGCGTTGAGGAAAAGCTGATACCAACGGATTTTGCCCTTTACCAGAATTATCCCAATCCCTTTAACCCTTCTACTACTATCAGATATAACCTCACCCAGGGCGCAAATGTCAGACTTACGGTTTATGACATTCTGGGAAAGGAAGTTAAAATAGTTGAAGAGGGCTACAGGTCAAAAGGCATGCATGAAGTTCATTTCAGCGCCGGGGACCTTTCAAGCGGCATTTATATTTATCAACTTAATGCCGGCAGCATGTCGCTGTCTAAAAAGATGCTGTTCTTGAAATAAATCCCTGCCGCATAAATTAAAGGAAATAATCCTATATTTGAAAACTGAAACTTATAATTATCCATTGCAGAGGAATATTAAAATGTCTCTTAAACTTAAAAGTGTAATATTTCTGATTGTCTTTTCGCTCCAGGCAACTTTTGCACAGACAGTTAAGATCTCAAAGGTGGAACCCCCTAACTGGTGGAGCGGCATGAAATATAACCATGTGCAGCTTATGGTTTATGGGGAAGGTCTTAAAGGCGTTAAGGCAAGCTTCAACTCTCCAAAGCTCAAAGTGGTAAAGGTTAATAATACGGATAACCCGTCATATGCTTTTATAGATATTGTTATTCCGGATAATACAACTCCCGGCACTTACACTCTTACGCTAAGAAAAGGAAATGAGAAAGCTTCAGTTGATTTCCCGGTCCTCAAAAGAGAAAACCCTTCCGGGCGCTGCCAGGGTTTCAGCCCTAAGGACGTAATTTATATGATTACACCCGACCGCTTTGCTAACGGCGACAGGACGAACGATGAAGTCTCCGGAATGAATGACCACTACCTGCCCGACTCTGCCTACGGGCGCCACGGGGGCGACATTCAGGGGATAATTGACCACCTTGATTATATTAAGGACCTTGGTGTAACAGCTGTCTGGGTTAACCCTCTTGTTGAAAACAACACGCGCCTAAGCTATCACGGCTACGCTGTAACGGACCATTATAAAATTGACGCACGCTTCGGTACAAATGAGTTGTATAAAACGTTTGTTGAAGAAGCCCACAAGCGCGGCCTTAAGGTTATTTTAGACCACGTGAACAACCATATCAGCAGTTATCACCCGTGGATGAAGAACCTGCCGGCCAAAGACTGGCTTAACGGCTCTAAAGAAAGTCACAATATTACGCGCCACATCAACTCCTCGGTCTACGACGTCCATAGCGATCCTGCCGTAAGGGATTTTAACAACCACGGCTGGTTCGTCAATGAAATGCCCGACTTAAACCAGAAAAACCCGTATCTTGCAAAGTACCTGACAGAAAATACACTGTGGTGGGTTGAGTTTGCAGGGCTGGATGGAATAAGGGAAGACACGTATCCTTATCCCGATCAGGAGTTTCTGTCCGGGTGGAATAAGACCATCCTTACCGAATATCCCAATTTTAATATAGTGGGCGAGGTCTGGATGGGAGATCCTGCGTTCCTGGCACCCTTCCAGGCAGGAAGCTTTATCCCTCAGAAGTTTAATACTAACCTGCCCAGCCTTACCGACTTTTCTTTCCGCGATGCCGCGGCTGACGCTTTTGCAAACGGACGGGGTCTAAGAAGAATGTATGACGACATTGCCAAGGACTACCTTTTCCCGAACCCGTCGAACCTGGTTACTTTCCTGGATAACCACGACGTGGAAAGAATAATGTACCTTCTGCATAGCGACATGAACCAGTTCAAACTGGCCATGGAGCTTTTACTTACAACGCGCGGAATTCCGCAGATCTACTACGGAACAGAGATAGGTATTGTAGGCGGACCCGATGACGGGCGAAAGCGTGCCGATTTCCCGGGTGGATTCCCTAACAGCAGCCACGACGCTTTTACAAAACAGGGGCGTACAGAAAAAGAAAATGAAACGTACGACTTTGTGCATAAGCTCCTTGAGATTAGAAAAAACAGCGAAGCCATTCAAACGGGAAAGCTCATTCATTTCCCGCCCTTTGATGAAGTCTACCCTTACCTCAGGGTTTCGGATAATGAGACCGTGCTCGTTGTCTTAAACGGCAATAAGGAGCCTCAGAAACTCAGCATAGCATCCCTCGGGGATCATTTTAAGAATGCAAAAGTCTTAAAAAGCCTTATGACTGGAAAAGAGATTAAATTTACTCCCGATCTCAAGCTCGAAATGCAAGCCCTTACCGGGGACATATTCGAGGTAAAATAAAATTGTTCTTCCTATGACTAGCCCCGAGCTTTTAGCTCGGGGTTTAGGAAATGCCCCTATCCAGCGGGGCTTCAGCCCCCGATTTTCCTCCGGTATCTCACCCAAAAATCAGCCCTGTATTTTGCCATGGATTACCAGCCATTTTTTCCGTTTCTTTGCCGCTTGTAAGTTGAACTTTTTCTTTGTAGAATTGTTCAAATTTATAGCATGTTGTCTTTCAATTTATTTAATTTAAGATATGACCAACCAGAATAAACCCGTTTTTTCAAGCGAATCCGATAAAAGATGGAGAGCTTTTAAGGGAACAGTACGCTTTGTCCTCGTCTTAATTCTCCTTGCAGGCTTTGCGCTTGCTGTAGATGTAATAAGCGAAAGCGGCACCTCGCTTCCAAGGCTGCGCGAGCAGAACGAGCTCTACAGAAAAGTGCTCAACCCTGAGCATATTACAACGATCTCCACAAAGGAAAATAAACTCTACCATAAGAGCCGCAGGGAGCTGATGAAGCTCGTTTCACAGAACCACAGGCTGAACCATAAGCCGAGCCAGATGAAAACTAACCAGATCCGTGCCGGGTTCTATGTCAACTGGGATGCGCAGTCATTCTACTCGCTGAGGGACAATATAGATAAAATGAATATGGTTATGCCCGAATGGCTCTTCGTTTCCGATTATGCCGATACGGTTGCCGCAGATATTGACTTCCGCGCCCTTGCCCTCATGGAAAACCATAAAATAAAAATCCTTCCCATGGTCTCTAACTACTTTAATGAGAAATGGAACCCGGGCAACGTGGAACGGATTATTTCATCGCGTGAACGCCGCACAAAGTTTATTGAAAGCCTGCTTAGAATGCTGGGCAGGTATAAGTTTGCAGGGGTGAATATAGATTTTGAAAGCCTGGATGTGAAAGATAAATCCAACATGCAGGAATTCCAGAAGGAGCTTTATGAAAAGCTCAGCCGGCAGAATTACATTGTAACGCAGGACGTTCCCGTTGGCGATAATGCCTATGACTATGGCGAGCTCCAGAACTATAACAATTATCTCATTCCCATGGCATACGACCTGCATTACGCCGCCAGCAATCCGGGCCCTGTTGCAGACATTAAATGGGTTGAATACAACCTCTTAAACATCATTAAGAAAACCTCACCCGGGAAAATAATACTCGGCATTCCTGCCTACGGCTACGACTGGCCGCAGAATGACGAGGGGGAGGACATTACATACCAGGAAGCACTCGTAAGAGCCAAGGAGTCGGAGGGAAAAATAGATTTTGACAACAATAATTATAACCTCGACTATACTTATTACGACGACAACGATAAGCCCCATACAGTCTGGTTTACAGACGCCGCAACTTGCTATAACCTCATCAGAACGGCTGAGGACTTCGGAACCGCCGGCGTTGCACTCTGGCGCCTTGGCGGGGAGGACCCGAGGCTCTGGACGTTCTACAACAAGAGCCTGAGCCTGGATTCAGTAAGCCGCAGGCCCCTGGACTTATCGAAGCTTGAGACGATTGACCATACGACTAGCCTGGACTTTGAAGGAGAAGGGGAGATCCTGGACATAGTCTCAACGCCGCAGAAGGGCTTAATAAACATTGAATATGACAAAAACGACCAGGTGATCTCGGAGGAAAACTACAGACAGCTGCCGTCTTCATACCTGATCCGTAAGTTCGGCAACGCCGCAAAGAAAGTTATTGTGCTTACCTTTGACGATGGTCCCGACAGGCGCTACACTCCGGCCATACTGGATATCTTAAAGCGCGAGCACGTCCCGGCTGCGTTTTTTGTCCTGGGCGTTAACGCCGAGAACAACCTGGGCCTTATTAAAAGGATGTACGACGAGGGCCATGAAATTGGCAACCACTCATTCATGCATCCGAACCTTGCAATTACAAGCCTTGAAAGAACACGCTTTGAGCTTAATTCCACCAGGCGCCTGATTGAAAGCATTACGGGGCACTCCACTGTACTCTTCCGCCCCCCGTACGACGCCGATACGGAGCCCGAGCACATACAGGAAATACTTCCTATTATTGAAGCCAGGAACCAGAACTATTATACCGTGGGGGCTTCTATTGACCCCCTGGACTGGCAGGAAGGCGTTCGGGCAGATTCTATAATGGCAAGAATTAAACGCGAGGAATCCTTCGGCTCCATTGTGCTTCTGCACGACGCCGGGGGCGACCGCTCGCAGACCGTAAAAGAGCTGCCCGCAATAATCAAATATTTTAAGGACAGGGGATACACATTTTCTTCAGTTGCCAGCCTGCTCGGCAAAACACGCAACGACGTGATGCCGCCTCTAACGAACAGAAAAGACGTATTCTTGTCCAAGGTTAACTGGTCCATTGCAGAAGTCATATACTGGATGAACCGTTTCATATTTGCCCTTTTCTTCCTCGGGATCATTCTTGCATTAGGCAGGCTTATTCTGGTTGGAATATTTGCCGCAATGCAGAAAAAGAAAAGAGAAAGTGAAGAGACGGCATCAGCAAAGAATCAGCCCGGGGTGAGCCTTATTGTGCCGGCATTTAACGAGGCGGTGCATGCGGTTAAAAACGTCAGGAACCTATTAAGGTGCAGCTATCCGTGCTACGAAATTGTTTTTGTAGACGACGGCTCGAAAGATGAGACATATAATGTGGTAAGTGAGGCTTATAAGGATAACCCCAAAGTAAGGGTTTTTACAAAGCCAAACGGCGGCAAGGCAACGGCCCTAAACTACGGAATTGCTCAGGCCAGGGGTGAAATTGTGGTATGCATAGATGCCGATACGCAGCTTTTGCCCGATGCAGTTTCAAGGCTCGTTGAAACTATCCTGGAAGATGAAAACATTGCAGCCGTTGCAGGCAACGTTAAGGTTGGCAATGAGAGGAACTTCATCACTAAGTGGCAGTCGATTGAATATATTACAAGCCAGAACTTCGACCGCAGGGCTTTTGATCTGCTTAATGCAATTACCGTCGTGCCGGGTGCAATAGGGGCTTTCAGAAAAAAGTATATTCTTGAGGCTGAAGGCTTTACTTCAGACACGCTGGCAGAGGACTGCGATATTACGATCAGGCTTTTAAGGCAGGGGCACGTTGTGCGCTACAATGAGCACGCTCTGGCCTATACTGAGGCTCCCGAGACGATAAGGATGTTTTTGCGTCAGCGCTTCCGCTGGTCGTTTGGAATTATGCAGAGCCTCTGGAAGCACAGGGATGCAATATTCAACCATAATTATAAGAGCCTGGGGCTTGTTGCCCTTCCTAACATTCTTCTGTTCCATTTCCTTCTGCCTCTTTTTTCTCCCCTGGCAGAACTGATGATGGTGCTTGGAATAATAGGCGGCTACTGGCAGCAGATACTGGGATATTATGCATTGTTCCTGATACTGGATTTTGTTTCGGCCGCGGTGGCTTTTATGTTTGAAAAAGAAAAGATGAACCGCCTCTGGCTCATTTTCCCGCAGAGGTTTTTATACCGGCAGCTGATGTACTGGGTCTTAATTAAATCCTTTGTTGCCGCAATTAAAGGTACCCTCGTCGGCTGGGGAATATTAAAAAGAACGGGCAAGGTACAGGTGGATCCTTCACCAACGGGCGGAAGAGCGTAAAAGAAGTTCAGGACGTGATGGGGCTGGTGAGGCTAGTCGAAATCCAGCCCATCTCCATACGACTCGTAAAACCTGCCCTTTAAGCCCATGATAAGAAACTCAAAGAATAGAACTATTACAGGGATGAATGTGAGGGCCATTGCCATGTACTCAAGTATATTCGGCCCCCATGCCCCGTCTGTAATTGTCCCGATTGCATAAACTATAGCCGAATACATCATAACGCTCAGGTTCAGAAGCCCCACAATAAGGCGCCACCTGGAATTTGCAAAATACCCCCAGACGAAGACCAGTGTGAGAACAATATTAAGTGCGTCCATTATTCCCATTGCAATAAGGAAGTTGCCCGCCTGCCAGTGCCACCCGTCTGCAGGAGGGGAGGCGGGGAAGACAAAAATCTTATACTGGATAAGCAATTGTGCCGCCCTTAGCAGGAATGTTAAATGTGCCATCTGAAATACTGCGTACCAGATTACGAGGAACCTTATAAAACTACTGTTGAGATTTTTCATACCTAATTTATTGCTGTTACAAAAGCTGTCATACGCACCTGTTACAGTAAAGAAAAAAAGAATTTGATAAAACGAAAGGCGTAAAGACGGGTCCGATGTCCGAAGTCCCGGGTCCCGGAAAAAGAGGAACTATCGGGAAAATATTCGGGTTTGGATTATCGAAATAATTCCTTATTTTTTATCGTATTTTTGTTAAATTTGACAAAAGTAAAAAAATAAACCGGACAATATGGGTTACAAGAAACAATTTCTGCTTTTATTTCTGCTCATTGTTGTATGCGGAATTCTTTTTTATTCTACATACAGCGACGTAAAGCGGGCAACAATAGATCAGTTTGATTATGAGCAGACTATCCATGCCAGGCAGGCTGCTACAGGAATCCGGACTTTCTTTAGCCATTATAAAGATATGCTCGATTATTTCTCCGCTCAGGATGAAATCGTCAACATGAACCAAAGCGGCAAAGAGCTGCTTACGCATTTTTATCTGAGCCACTCCCATGAAATAAAAGCCGTAACCCGCATCGATTCATCCGGCAAAGTACTTTTTACAGTCCCATACAATAAAAATCTTATCGGGCGCAATATATCATACCAGGAACATGTAAGAAGATTTCTGGACAAGCGTAAAAATGTACTGAGCGACGTTTTTGATGCCGTTCAGGGCTATAAGTGCGTGGCATATTATGAACCCATATTCGAAAACGGAAAATTCAAAGGCGGAATTGCTGCCCTGGTGCCCTTTGATAATTTAAGCAGAAATTATCTGAAGGATATAAAAGTTCGCCAGAGCGGTACGGCTTGGATCGTAAGCCACGAGGGAACGATTCTCTACGGTTCTGCTGCGGAAAATAACTTCAAGCCGGTTTCTGAAGTTTTCAAGGAATCCCCTTCCGCGCTTTCGATGATAGGAAAGATCTTAAGCGGAAAAGAGGGGGCGGATGATTATTACTACAGCCCCGGCAAAGGCGGTAACAAGGAGGTGCTTATGCGCTCTTATTACCTGCCGGTTCATATAGCCGACCAGTTCTGGTCGATAATAGTTTCAACACCCGAAAAGGAAGTGCTCGCAACTATGAGCGGCTTCATTATAAAATGGCTCATCGTTGTAATTCTTCTCTTTAGCGGCATTCTGGTTTATGTGAATTATGCCATTAAAGCAAAGGCAATCATAAAGGAAGAAAAAAGGCGCAGAATTGCCGAGAAGGCACTGAAGGACTCCGAGAAAAAGTTCAGAACACTTGTTGAACTTTCTCCTGATGCCATTACGCTCCTGGATATGGATTCAAAAATACTGGCCTGTAACCAGCAGGCAGCACGTATGCTGGGTTATAATGCGGCATATGAGCTTATTGGAAAGAATTCACTCGACATGGTGGTCCCCGGTGACAGGCCTGAAGTAGAAAGAAAGATGAAGCAGCTTTTAAGAGAAGGAAGCCTCAGAAATGTTGAATCGAGATTTCAGCGCACGGACGGGCAGGAGTTTCCCGTTGAATTCAGCCTTGGGCTTGTCTACGATTCAAGCGGAAGGCCAATCTCTTTTACAACGGTCGCACGCGACATTACAGGCCGCAAGCAGGCCGAAGAGGAACTCCTTCTTGCCAAGGAAAAAGCTGAAAAGTCAGATAAGCTGAAATCGGAATTCCTTGCCCAGATGTCGCACGAGATCCGCAGCCCAATAAATTCCATACTAAGCTTCTCAAGCCTCCTGGAAGAGGAGCTGGACGGTAAAATGCCCGAGGACCTTGAAACCAGCTTCTCCATCATTAGAAATGCGGGGAAAAGGATTATCAGAACGGTCGATCTCATTCTTAACATGTCTGAAATTCAGACGGGGACCTATGAGCTGCTGCCGAAGAAGTTTGATCTTATGAAAGATATACTTGAAAAGCTGCACATGGAATTCTGCCATCAGGCAAAGGAGAAAGGAATTGAGCTTACGCTTGAGAATAAAACCGGCAAAGCCGATGTAAGGGTTTTTGCTGATGAGTACACGGTAGGACAGGTCTTCAACAACCTGGTCAACAACGCCGTTAAGTATACCGAGCAGGGTAAAATAAGCGTTATCGTTGAAAAGAATGAAAAGGATGACCTGGTAGTCAGCATCCGCGATACAGGAATTGGGATTTCGGAAGAGTACCTGCCGAATCTTTTCAAGCCTTTTTCACAGGAGGAGCAGGGCTACACTAGAAAATACGAGGGCAACGGCCTCGGCCTGGCACTGGTCAAAAAGTACTGCGAAATGAATAACCTTTCAATTGAAGTGGACAGCAAAAAGGGTGTGGGCTCGGTATTCAGGGTAGATTTTAACTAGGAAAAGCCATTAATACGTTTTTATTCCGGATATTTTGCTTTAATTAATTCTTGTATTTATTATTAAAAGCGTATATATTCATTATATACATCCTGAGCATTTGCGACATGTTAAAGATTACGAAATCGACCGAATTTGACTGGGATATCGGGAACTGGGATAAAAACTACTACAAACATAATGTTACTAGAACAGAGGCGGAGGAAGTGTTTTTTAATCGTCCAATTTTGCTTAGTACTGACAAAAAACATTCTACTACAACCGAGAGACGATACCTGGCGCTTGGTAAAACTAATAGGGAAAGGAAATTATTTATTTCATTTACTGAAAGAGAAAACATGGTGAGAATCATATCTGTCAGAGATATGACTCCCAATGAAAGACAACGTTATGAAGAGCATGAAAAGAAAAGAACGCAAACTTAAGGAAATTCCAGCCTTCAGGAATGAAGATGAGGAAAGAGAATTCTGGGCGGAAAATGACAGCACCGATTATATCGATTGGGATCAGGCAGAGGAAGCTGTATTTCCCAACCTGAAACCTTCAACACAAACTATTTCTATAAGACTGCCTGTTTCTCTTTTGGATGATTTAAGATCCATGGCCCATCAGCTGGACGTTCCATATCAGTCCTTAATAAAAGTAATGCTGGATGAGTCTGTGAAGCATAGATTTAATAAAACCCGTAAATCATCCAGAGGCAGAATAGCAGAATAAGATTAGGGAATTTAATATACAAAGGCATGGCTGAATGAATTACAATCAGCCATGCCTTTTTGTTTTTTAAAGGATGGGTTATAACTTAAATATTTTGAATCTGTCCTTAGGCGTCATTGAAATTCCGCACCTGTTCGGGGCGGGGCCGTCGTAAGTGTTGCCGCAGGTTGTGCATACGGCATAAGTGCCTGAAAGCGAGCTTTCCTTGCCTGCCTCAAGCTGTTCAAGAGCGTTTTTATACATCTCCTTGTGCTTCTTTTCTGTAAGGTACGCATAGTTAAGCGATATCTTTTCAATATTCTCATTGGCGGCTTTTATAAAATCAGGATACATTGTTGTTACTTCGTATGTCTCGCCGTTGATTGCATCCTGCAGGTTTTCCTTTGTGGATTTAACTTCAAACTTCGGGGTTATTTTTCCTACCGACTGCCCTAATTCTGAAAGAGCCGATTTATGATTGTTTGCATGGGTTGCCTCCGAGAAAGAGGCGGCTTCAAATAACAGCGCGATCTGAGGATGACCTTCTTCTCTGGCTTTCTTTGCATAGGCTGCGTACTTGGCGCTAGCTGTGGATTCCCCTTCAAAAGCAGCCTTCAGGTTTTCAATTTTTAATGCCAGGGCATTATTTGGCTTTGCGGCGTAAGTAATGGAAGCGGCGAACATCATGGCAATTAAGATAATGAAAGATCTTCTGAACATAGTTTTTCTCCTTTTGTTATTAGTGATTACTTAATAATTATACCAGTTTTCCTAAAAAGGAGGTTAATGGATTCTTAAAAATTGCTTAAAATCTTCAGGCGTGTCTAATCATTAAAATAGATGGAAAAAGTGGTGCCATTGCCGGGTTTACTTTCTACTCTGAGGCGGAGCTTCTGCAGGTCGGCCAGTTTTTTAACTATTGCAAGGCCAAGCCCGCTTCCGCTGATCCTGGAGCTGCGCGATTCATCTATACGGTAGAACCGGTCGAAGATCTTTTCAATTTCCTCTTCTTCCATGCCGATACCGCAATCCTGAATTGTGCAGACGGCCTTTCCGTTATCGGTCTTCAGCGTTATGTTTATTGACGTATCCATTCCCGAATATTTTACCGAGTTTGAAATTATGTTGTCCAGTATTATCTCCAGCATCGCCTCGTCAGCGCTGGCATAAACAGGGGCTTCGCTGTCAAAACTGAGTGAGATCCTTTTGGCGTTTATACCGTGCTGCATTCTTAAAATTGTGTGCTCAATAATTCCTGCAATATCTATCTTCTGCATCTTAGGCTCTGTTTTGCCGCTTTCATATCGCGCCAGCATAAGGAGCTGGTCTACAAGGTTCGACATGCGGTTAACCTCATCAATGCAGTATTTAATTTTTGTCTCGTACTGCTCAGTGCTGCGGGGTTTCCTCACCAAAACCTCCAGCGTTCCTTTTAATACTGCCAGAGGCGTCCTTAGCTCATGTGAGGCGTCTGAGGTAAACTGCTTTTCCCGCAGGACCGCATCCTGCAGGCGGTCCAGAAGATCATTTATTGTATATGTCAGTGTGTAAAGCTCATCCTTGTGCACCGGGAGTTCAATTCTCTTATCAATGTTTTCCTTTGTAATCTTCTCTGCCGTTGAAATTACTGTGTCTATTGGAGCCATGCTCTTGCCTGCAATAAACTTTGTTATGAAATATAAAAGTATAAGTACAAGCGGAATTGCCACGGCTAAAACGTTGCGAAGGTTTCTTAGTACAAGAGCCGACTCTTCAAGTGGGATTGCAATAATAAGGTATCCAAGCGTCAGGCCCGAAGGGTTCTCAATCGGCATCTGAAGCTGCCTTATGGGGGCTCCTGAAAGCCTGGCGTCAAAAAACTTTTTTGTTTTAATTGAGGGATCGAATTTAAGGCTTCCGTAGAGCAGGTTGCCGGTTTTCTTTGTGAGGTTCCCATTCCTGTCAACGATCTCAACAAAGGTGGGGTTTACCTCTATCTGGCGGTGCTCTTTTTCCATCCACTCTTCTGAATTCGTAATTACAAAGCGGTCGTTTAAGATTACAAGATTCCTGTGGACTTCAATTGATTCTGCCTCGAGATCTGAATCCAGGTGGTTAAAGACAGTATTATACACCACAACGTAAATGGTTGCAAAAAGCAGTGTAATCAGGACAGCCGTAGCGATCATGAAGAAGAGGGCTATCCTGTTTTTTATGCTTAAATTATTCTTCACGTGCAATATAGCCCGAGCCCCTTACGGTGTGAATAAAACTTTTGCCGCTTCCATTATCCAGCTTTTTTCTCAGGAAGTTAATATACACGTCTATAACTGAAGTATCGGCTTCAAAGTGAATATCCCATACGTGCTCAATTATCCGGGTCCTGGTGCACACCTTCCCTTTGTTTCTGAGCAGGAATTCAAGAAGTGCAAATTCCTTCTGCGTTAAAATTACTTCCCTGGAGCCCTGGAAAACCTGGTGCGTATCAAGGTTAAGTTCCACTCCTCCGAGCCTCAGGATTGAATGCTCCTCAGAGCCTGATCTTAACTGCACTCTTATTCTGGCCAGCAGCTCCTCGAAGGCAAAGGGTTTCCTTATATAATCATTAGCACCGCTTTCGAGCCCGAAGACCGCGTCCTGTGCGGTATCTTTTGCAGTAAGAAAAATTATGGGAGTATCATTTTTCTCTTTGCGGAGCTGCCGGCAGAGTTCAATTCCGCTGATCCCCGGGAGCATCCAGTCCAGGAGTATTAAATCGTAATCGTTTACTTCAGCCATCTGCAGGCCCGAGCGCCCTTCGGGAGCCAGGTCCACCGCGAAGGCTTCTTCTTCAAGTCCATCCTTTAAGAATTCGGCAATTCCTTTTTCATCCTCAACAACCAGAACCCTCATATATTTCCCGCTCCGGAATAGTTCAATAGTGTTATTCTTTTTCGGAATCCCCCGCACCGGAATCAAGGCCAAGATTAAACTGGACTCCTGCTGCATGGCGGAACACCAGGTCCCCCCCGTAGTAGCCGGTTCTTGCTATTGCCAGCACGCCAAGTAAAAAGAGAAATACAACGGCATACTTAAATCCGCCTTCATATTTCTTTGCAATTACGAGGGCAATCCTTACAACAGCAGTTATTATCATGAGCCAGAGGGCCAGTTCTGCCGCCCCTTCATGCGTTTCAAGAGCCTGCTTAAGCGATCCCGCCTCGCTTATTCCGCCCCCGGCATAAGAGCCGGTAAAAAAGGCCGCAACGACGCCAAGCGTACCAAGTATCAGCAAGTAGAAGCCCGCGGTGCTGAAGAATTCTTTCTTTACAAACAGGCTGACTGCATCAAATAAAAATCCGACTATCAGAAGTGCAATAGGGAAGTGCACTATCATCGGGTGCAGGTGTGACGTATCAAACATTTTATCCTCCTTTAATGTGTTTTAATTTAAGGTAGAAATGATTTCTTAAATATCTCTAAGGAGAATCTTAAAATTTGATTAAAAATCGTGCCCGCTGCATCAGCCCGCTTCAGATAAAAGATAGCGCATAAGGGTATAAATATCAAATTCCACGGCGGAGATAATTTCAATCCTGTTATGAATATTGTGCTTATAATTAAAAATTAATACTCTTTACCGGGATTAATTCCCCTGATTTTCATATTTTTGCAAATAATTGCATACCTGAAATCGCGCTCACAAAATTTATTCTCTTTTTATGCATAAATGTGCGCCTAATAGGTATAATTATGTATAATAATGCATAATTAATTTGACAATTCTGCATAAAGGCCATATTTTTATGTATATGAAAATCAGACACTTACATATTACCGGATCAGAGTACTCTTGCAGCAAACACTCCTGCATCCGTCTTCTACGACGACCTATCAGGGCCTAGCACACAGGCTTCACCGGTTCATTCTAACGTTTAATCTATTTACATATTTACTTTTTATTTTCAGGAGAACAGATCCTTAATGATTTCTATTGGAATTATTGGCGGCAGCGGCTATGCAGGAAAAAAATTAGTTGAGATTTTATCTCTGCACCCTTTTGTGGACAACTTCACCATATACGGAAATTCTACGGCAGGCCAGAGCCTTTATTCCGTTTTCCCCGACCTTTACGGCAAGACGCCCGACAGCGTTATCCTCCCGGCGGAAAACGTCTCTTATGACCACGACCTTTATTTCCTGGCCCTCCCGCACGGGGAAGCACTGAAGTATGTGCCTGAGCTGATTGCAAAGAATAAAAAGATAATTGACATAGGCGGCGACTACAGGCTCGATACAGCTGAACTTTATGAGAAGTGGTATAAGCTTAAACACACTTCACCCAACCTCCTGAAGGAAAAACTTTACGGACTTGCAGATTTCATCGGCGATGAATATAAAGGCGTAAGTTTAGTTGCAAACCCGGGATGCTATCCCACTGCAACACTGCTTTCGCTGCTTCCCCTTGCTTCAAAGTTCGGCGGGGATATTCTCTCTGCCAGCACAATTGCATACTCAGGCACAAGCGGGGCAGGCAAGTCGGCAAAAACAGAAATGCTAATGTCTGAGATGGACGGCAACGTCAGGGCATATAACGTCAACGGCCACCGCCACCAGCCGGAAGTGCTGCAGATGCTGAACAAAAACGGTTTTAATTCACCGTATTCATTTACAACGCATCTTCTTCCAGCGGCAACAGGAATTTATGCCACTTCCTCAGTTCATCTGAAAAAGGATATTTCTGAAAAAGACGTGTTAAGTGAATACAAAAATATATACGGCAATTCAAATTTTGTAAGACTTCGCAACGTTCCGCCGAACCTCAGCTGGGTGGTGGGAACAAATTTCTGCGATATCAATGTGTCGGTTTCAAACAGGGTTGTTGTCGTTACTTCAACTATCGACAACCTCGTAAAAGGCGCTGCCGGACAGGCAGTACAGAACATGAACAAATTATTCAATTTTGACGAAAGACTGGGGATATTACACACGGGAGAAAAAAATGTATCAATTTATTGAAAACGGAACTGTAACAACCGTTAAGGGCTTTAAGGCAGCAGGCATCCACTGCGGAATCAAAAAAAGAAAGAAGGATCTTGCTCTAATATATTCGGAACTTCCATGCTCGGCAGCCGGAACATTTACAATCAACAAGGTTAAAGCCGCGCCGCTTCTTATTTCTAAAAAAGCCATCGGCGGCAAAAAACCGGTAAAGGCCGTTCTGGTCAACTCCGGAAATGCAAACGCATGCACCGGCGATGAAGGCCATGAGGATGCAAAGATTACACAGAAGCACTGCGCTGAACTCCTGGGCATCAAACCTTCAGAAGTCCTTATAAGCTCAACCGGCGTCATAGGAAAAAGACTTCCTATGGATACATACCTTGCAGGAATTGACAAGATTGTACCCCATCTTTCTGAAGAAGGCGGGCTCGATGCGGCTCAGGCAATTATGACAACCGACAAGAAAATGAAATCCTATGCCCTCAGGGTCAAGCTTGAAGGAGGATCGGTTAAGATCGGCGCCATTTGCAAGGGCAGCGGAATGATCATGCCGAATATGGCAACAATGCTCGGATTTATTACAACCGATGCAAAGGTAAGCCAGGCACTACTGCAGAAGATGCTTAAGAAATCAGTTCAGAATTCTTTCAATAAGATCTCTGTTGACGGCGAGACCTCCACAAACGATATGGTAGTCATACTTGCCAACGGTCACTCGGAACTTAGCATTAAGGCAGGCTCAAAGAATGAAGCCCTCTTTCAGGAAGCTCTCGATGCTCTCACAAAAAAAATGGCAAAGGCAATTGTCTCCGACGGCGAAGGCGCAACAAAGCTCGTTACAATTAACGTAACAGGCGCAAAAACAGAAAAGGACGCGGACCTTATAGGTAAGTCGGTTGCAAATTCATCGCTCGTTAAAACAGCAATTTACGGCCGCGACGCCAACTGGGGACGCATTATGTCGGCTGCCGGAATGAGCGGCGCAAAGCTCGACCCCTCAAAGGTGAGCATCAGCTTCGATAAGGTGCCGGTACTTCTTCCGGGCTACAAGATCGTACTCGATGAGGAGAAAGCCCTGGAAGTTCTCTCAAAAGATGAATTTGAAATAAACATCAGTCTTGACTCCGGAAAGAAGGCAGCCACTTGGTGGACATGCGACTTTACAGAAGAATACATTAAAATAAATGCTGATTACAGGACATAAGGAGAGGAGAAAATGAAGATAGCTGTATTGAAGATAAGCGGAAAGGCATTAAATGAAGTGCTTACCGATGATGCCTGGGTCAACTCAATTAAGTCGCTGCAGAAAAGCTACGGCGGCGTGGTAATAGTGCACGGTGCAGGAAGAACAATTTCAGAATGGTCAAGCGCACTGGGCCTCGAGGTTAAATTCCATAACGGGCAGAGGGTTACCTCCGCCGGCATTATGGAAGTGGTTGCTGCCGTTCAGGCAGGCGTTCTGAATGCCAAGATCGTAAGCCGACTTATTACTGCTGACATTAATGCCGTGGGACTTACAGGAATTGACAGAAACACTTTTGTTGCAGAAAACGTGAACAAGGACCTGGGATTTGTTGGCGTACCCCGCCAGGTAAATTCAACTGGCTGGATTGAAGAGCTCCTGAACAAGAACATTGTCCCGGTTTTCTCCAGCGTGTGCCGCGACTTTGAAGGCAACCTGATGAACGTTAACGCAGACTTCTTTACAGAAATTCTTGCCGAGTCGCTTAAGGCCGATTCAGTATTCTTTGTTTCGGATGTGCAGGGCGTAAAGCTCGGCGGCTCTTTTCAGCATTTGATAGATGAAGGTAAAATTGCCGAAGGAATTAATAGCGGCGAAATAACAGATGGTATGATCCCAAAGCTCAACAGCTGCGTGGAATTATTAAACAAAGGAATTAATAAAATCTGGATTGGATCAAAGAATCCCGAGGAGATGACAAATGAGAACAACAGCACTAAGGGCGGTAGCGGAACCTGGGTCGTCCAGCATTCAGCCTGAAAATATTGCACAGGAAATACAGAATAAAGAAAATAAACCGGCAGGCACAAAAGCCTTAATGCAGAACTATTCACGCTATAGCGTGGAATTTGCAAAAGGCAGCGGCGCTTACCTCTGGGATACCAATGGAAAAAAGTACCTCGATTTCTTAAGCGGAATTGCAGTTACAGGCTTCGGCCACAACCACCCTGTAATTAAAAGAGCAGTTGAAAACCAGCTTAACAATCTGTGGCATGTATCAAACTTATTTGAGGCTTCAGGACAGGAATCACTTGCTTCAAAACTGGCGGAAAAGTCGGGCCTTTCAAGCGTGTTTTTCTGCAACTCAGGAACCGAGGCAAACGAGGCCGCAATAAAATTTGCAAGAAAGTGGGGTAAAGGAAGAAGCCACATCATAACCGCCGTCGGAGGATTCCACGGAAGAACAATGGGAAGCATGTCGGCTACAGGACAGTACAAGGTGTGGGATGGATTTCAGCCCCTTACACCGGGCTTCAGCTACCTCCCCTTCGGCGACAGCAGTGTGCTTGAAGACGCATACGACAGGAACCTCGTGGCTGTAATGGTTGAACCGATTCAGGGTGAAAGCGGCATTATAGTTCCCCCGAAAGGCTACCTAAAAGCCCTCAGGGAATTCTGTGACAGGCACGACCTTCTGCTCATATTCGATGAGGTGCAGACTGGCATGGGAAGAACCGGCAAATTCTTTGCACACCAGTGGGAAGAGTTAAAGCCCGACATCATTACGGTTGCAAAAGGCATCGCCAACGGCATTCCGCTTGGAGCCGCAATCTGCTCTGAGAAAGTTGCAAAAGAGATCACCCCGGGATGCCACGGCTCAACGTTCGGAGGCAACCCGCTGGCAGTTGCGGCAGCAAACGCTGTTGTTGACATGCTGGACAGTGAAACGCTCTTAAAGAATGAACGCCTGGGCAATATGCTCATGAATGCCATTGAATCGCTGAACCTGGAGTCCATAAAAACCATACGCGGCAAAGGCCTTTTAATAGGGCTTGAGCTCACCGAAGGATGCTCGGCAAAGCAGGCCGCTAAGAAGCTCCTCGAAAAAGGAGTCATCGTCGGCACCTCAGGCGACACGGTAATAAGAGTGCTTCCTCCTTTTGTTATTTCAATGGAGGAGATTGTGGCATTTACGCAGGCGCTTAATGAAGTGCTGAACGAAAATTAAATAAATATCTTAACTGGTAGAATATATGTCTGCAAAACTTAAAAGACAGAACAGAATAAAAGAAATATTAAACAACAAATTCATCTCCAATCACGAGGACATGCTGAAGATCCTTGAAAAGGAGGAGGTGCACATAACACAGGCCACCTTAAGCCGTGACTTTGCGGAGCTCGGTGTTATACGTACCTTTACAGATACCGGCACCCGTTACGTCCTTAACCTTTATGAATCGGGCAAGCAGATTGCGCGCCTGATAGGATTTGAGATACTGAATGTTGAGAATAACGAATCCATGATCGTTATCCGCACGCTTGCCGGAAGGGCACAGGGTGTGGCGCATTATATAGACCGTCTGAACCGTGTTGAGATACTGGGTACTGTCGGAGGTGACGATACGGTAATTGTAATTCCAAATTCACACAAAAATGTAGATAAAGTTGTTGCACTGATAAAGAATATGATGATGCAGCAGCCGGACTTTAAACTTAAATAGGGAGAATAGATCAATTGGCTAAGAAGAAAATTGTAGTAGCGTATTCAGGAGGATTAGATACTTCCGTAATGGTTAAATGGCTGAATGATAAATATGATGCCGAGATAATTACAGCAACTGGAAACCTGGGCCAGCGTTCGGAACTGGAAGGCCTGGAAGAAAAAGCCTTGAAGACCGGTGCGGTAAAGGCTGTTATAAAGGACTTAAGAGAAGAATTTCTTACAGAATACGTATGGAAGGCTCTGAAAGCAGGCGCTCTTTACGAAGGTGTTTACCCTATGGCATGCGCAATAGGCCGCCCGCTTCTGGCAAAGATGCTCGTTGAAATTGCTCAGCAGGAAGGCGCCGATGCAGTCTCCCACGGCTGCACAGGAAAAGGAAACGACCAGGTGAGAATGGAAGTGGGAGTTCAGACACTCCTGCCGGGAATTGAAATTATTGCCCCGCTTCGCGAATGGGAATTCAAAAGCCGCGAAGAGGAAATTGACTATGCAGTAAAGCACAATATACCGGTTAAGGTTACAAAATCATCACCTTACTCAATTGATGAAAACCTCTTCGGTATAGCAATTGAATGCGGCGTTCTTGAAGATCCTACGGTTGCACCGCCTGAAGATGCATACCAGCTGACAACAAGCCCCAAGAATGCTCCTTCGGAGGCTGAGGCTGTAACAATTACTTTTGAAAAAGGTGTTCCGGTAGCAATAAACGGCGTAAAGCTTGGCGCAATTGAACTTGTTGAAAAGCTCAACGTCTTAGGCGGAAAACACGGCGTAGGCAGAATGGACCAGATTGAAAACCGCGTCGTCGGCATCAAGTCGCGCGAGATCTATGAAGCCCCTGCAGCAATAATACTCCACAAGGCTCACGCTGAGCTCGAAAAGCTTATACTTGACAAGGAAACATTCAGGTACAAGCAGGACGTTTCAAACAAGGTTGCTAACCTGATCTATGACGGCCTCTGGTTCAGCCCGCTTTTTGACGCCCTCATGGCATTTGTTGATTCAACACAGGAAAACCTCTCAGGCGATGTAACGGTTGAACTCTACAAGGGCGGTACAAAGGTCCTTTCAAGAAGCTCAAAATACAGCCTCTACAGCGTTGAACTGGCAACATATACAGACGAAGATCAGTTTGATCACAAGGCAAGCGGCGGCTTCATGAAGATCTACGGCCTTCCGTACAAGACCATAACACAGGTCAAACAGTCAGCCGAAAAGAAGGAAGTTGCCTGATGCTCTGGGGCGGAAGATTTAAAGACAAGCTGGATAGTGCAGCAATGAAGTTCTCCAGTTCTCTTTCCTTCGATAAGACGCTGGCGCTGGAGGACATTCAGGGAAGCAAAGCCCACGCTCAGATGCTCTGCGCGATAGGTATACTTACTGAAGCTGAATATAATCAGATTACAAACGGGCTTGATCTCATTGAGGCAGAATGGACTGCAGGCACCTGGAAGCCCGATGAAGATATCTTTGAGGATATTCATTCGGCAATTGAAGCCAGGCTTGGAGAAGTTATAGGCACGGCTGCCGGAAAGCTCCACACCGGGCGCAGCAGGAACGATCAGATTGCTACGGCAATGAGGCTCTGGGTTAAGAAAGCATGCAGTGAGGTCTTAAGTGACATAAAGCTCTTCCAGCGCTCACTTGTTGAAATTGCTTCCGCCCATACCAGGACACTTATTCCGGGCTATACGCATCTTCAGAGGGCTCAGCCTATATCCTTTGCATTCCACCTGCTTGCCTACGTGGAAATGCTGGAACGGGATAAAAGCCGCTTTGAATTTGCTTTGGAAGAGGCAAATAAGATGCCGCTCGGATCGGGCGCTCTGGCAGGCTCTACACTTCCTTTGGACAGAAATCTTACTGCAAGGCTCCTCCAGTTTGAGGAGCCCTGCAGAAACGCTCTTGATGCGGTCTCGGACAGGGATTTCCTGCTGGACTTTCTTAATGCCTGCTCAACGGGAATGATGCATCTAAGCCGCCTTTCCGAGGAGATTGTGCTCTGGTCAACCGCGGAATGGAAGTTCATCAGGCTTTCGGATAAGTATTCAACCGGTTCATCTTTAATGCCGCAGAAGAAAAATCCCGATATGGCTGAACTCACCCGGGGCAAGACAGGCAGGGTATTTGGAAACCAGACTTCGCTTCTTACGACGATGAAAGGGCTGCCTTTAAGCTATAACCGCGACATGCAGGAAGACAAGGAGCCTGTTTTTGATTCCTTTGAGACCTATCTGAACAGCCTTCTTTTGGGAAGAATGATGGTTGAGACGATGGAAGTAAATACAGGCAGGTTTACCGAAGAGTTAAAGGGCGATTTTTCGCTTGCAACGGATCTTGCCGACTGGCTTGTATTAAAAGGGATTCCCTTCCGTGAGGCTCATAAAATTGTAGGGCATCTTGTAGCGTATGCAGAAGGTAAGGGCGTCAACTTCAGCAGTATAACGCTTGAGGAGATGAAAGGGATAAATCCCGTTTTTGACTCCTCGGCAGTGGAATGCCTGAATATTTCTTCGGCGCTCGAGCGGAAGAAAACCTACGGCTCGCCCAATCCTGATATGGTTACCAATCAGATAGATCTATGGAAGAAAAAATTAGCAGGGTAATTAAAAATTACCTTTAATATAGATCCATCAATGCCCGCCCCAGGCGGGCATTGATGTTTTAAATACAATATGACTACCCCCGATCCTTCGTTCGGAATCTGGGGCTAAAGCCCCGGGGGTGTGTCTGGGGTCATTAAACCCCGACCTTTTAGGTCGGGGTACCCGGAAATTCCCCTCTCTCCCATTTGGGGCTTCAGCCCCCGATTATCCGTTCGGGAACTTGTCTCCCCGGCTAATTAAACACGATTTTGTCTTTATGACTAGCCCCTAGCTTCAGCTAGGGGTATCGGATAATCATAAATGAAATCAATTAACCGGAAAAATATAAAACAATTAGTGCTAAAAATAGAAAAGGCGGAACCTGTTGGTGATCCCGCCTTTTTTTTCGCTTATTCTTCTTTAATGAAAGAATTTCATTATACTCCGGCCACTCTTTTCTTGTATTCTGCAAGAGCTTCTGTGAGCCTGTCTTTTGCAGTTGTGTCGCCTGGAACGTTGTGTGAAGGATGAATGTAGAGCTTAACACCGCGGTCAGCCAGAATTTCAGCTACAGTTGTAATTGTCATCCATACGGCTGTTACAAATGCCAGTGTGGAAATAGGTCCGATCTTATCCTGATGGTTCTTCAATGGAACTGAAGCATCTTCAATCGGAGCGCATGAATCAACTACGATGTCAGCGATATCAAATATGGTTTTGCCTGATGAGTGTCTTGTCTTCTTGCCCTTTGCAGCTGCAGCTGAACCGAATACAATTACCTTCATGCCGCGTTTTTTAGCTTCAAGTGCAATGTCGATATTGACGTTGTTGATTCCTGAGTGTGAGAATATCCACATGCAGTCGTCAGAATGGAAGTTGTAGCTTTTCATGATTTCAACACCATAGCCTTCAACTCTCTCTAAGAATACGAACTGATGGACGCCCATTTCGCCTACAATATGTGTGAAGAATCCAAGGGGAAGTTCAACCATAGGATGAAATCCTACGAACCCGCCGATCCTGGGGTACATTTCCTGAATTGGAATTGTAGCGTGACCGCATCCGAATGTATGGACCCAATGACCCTTTTCTATTGTGTCGGCCATGGCTTCTGCAGCCTTTCTGATGTTTTCCATCTGAGTCGATTCAATATTATCCATCACGCCTCTTGCGTTATCTAACCACTGCTTTGCTAACGACATTTCTTATCTCCTGATATACTTTGATTATTTATATTGTTGTGAAAAAAATCCAGCTTAATCTTTCTGAACTACAATCGAAATTTATCTGATTGCATAAAAAATCGGCAGGAATAATTTTCTTTAAAAAACTTATTGACATTTTCTACTTAAATAATTAAAACTTTTTCATCGCCAGGTTCCCGGCCCCTATAAGGCCTGCATTCGAGCCCAGCTGAGAGCCTACGATCTTAACCTGCTTCATAAAAAGGGGCTGTGCCCATTTTGCAGTCTCCTGCTTTATCTCTTCCAGGAACTGCTGCGCCGGTCCGAAGACGGAGCCTCCGAAGATTATCATCTCGGGATTAAAAAGGCTGATCAGGTTGGCTGCGGCAATGCCCCAGTATTTCTGGCTCTGATGGAGGACTTTCCTGGCAATTGAATCCTTGAGGCGGTATGCTTCAAATATGTCGTGCAGTGTAATCTGGCGCGGGTCCTTCTGCGCAAGCACGCCTGAGGAATCCTTTTTCTTTTCGAGCTGCGTCCTTACAGAATTCAGTATGCCGTTGCCGCTGGCGTGGAATTCGAAGCTTCCGCGGAGCTTATAGTCAGGCACAAATGAATCGTTAAGAGCAAGCCAGCCCGCGGCGCCCACGCCGTCGTTAAAACCGTGGAGCACGTTGCCGTCTACAAGTATCCCGGCGCCGATGCCTTTACCAATAGAAAGGTAAATGGCGTTTCTGGACTTCTGTGCGGCCCCCAGCCACATTTCGCCTAAAATATAACACGTCCTGTTGTTTGCAATTTTTACGTTAACGCCATGCTCGATAAGAAAGAACTTCATTTCCTGCTTAAGGGGATATTCCTCCCACCCTTCTATGTTGGGCGCCCAGACGCAGCCTGTTTTTGAATTATATATGCCGGGGACAGAAATGCCTGCTGATTTTATCTGTATCGGCTTGTTCTTGTAAAGATTTAATATTTTTGTTATCTGGCCTTTGATGAGGCGGCTTACTTCCGCTCCCTTCAGACCCTCAATACTAAGAGATTCTTTGAACAGGACTTTGCCGGAGTTTCCTAAAGCCGCACTGGTAAGACCCGTAGACACCAGATCGATTGCAATTACAGCCAATTTATCTCCTGATTAGTTTTAATTATTTATGGCAAAAATAAGCGCTTAAACCTTAAAAAAGGCAAGGGAAAATTAACATTTATTTCACTAACTTGTTCAGTCTAAAATTAGTATATTCTTTAACCTGTTAATAAAACCGGCGGCAGAATGAAAAGAGGAAAACTTTCACTTCACGTTAAAATTTTTATCGGGTTAGCGGTTGGCCTCCTGGCTGGACTCCTGTGCAATATTTTCTTCAACGGCAGCCCCGAAATTCAGTGGATCGTTTCAAATGTCTCATATCCTTTGGGACAGGTTTTCTTAAGACTGATCTTTATGATCATTATTCCTCTCATATTTACTGCAATTGTCCTTGGCGTGGCAGATTTCAGCGACGTGCATAAAATTGGGCGCGTCGGCGTTAAATCGCTTTTCTTTACGGTCATCATAACGGCGCTTTCAGTCCTTATCGGAATTTCCCTGGTAAACCTTGTACGGCCGGGTGCGGGGATCTCAGGCACAAGCCGCGACCTTCTAATGCAGACACTGAACAATAACCAGGCTGTCTCGGGCATTGTCACCTCTGCACGGGAATCCAAAACTTTCCTCCAGATACTTGTGGATATAATACCCCGGAACCCGTTCGTGGAAATTGTAAGCGCATTCGACCCTAATTACCAGGGCGGGGGACTTTTATCCATCATGTTCTTTGCCCTCATCTTCGGCATCGCCATGACGCGCTGCCGTCCGGAACGCATGGAGTACCTGACAAAAACGATGCAGGGCGTCTACGACGTCGTAATGAAAATAATTGATTTTGCAATGAAGCTTGCGCCCTACGGCGTGGCGGCGCTCATATTTTCAACCGCCTCACAGCTGGGCTTCCAGATAATATCAATGCTCTTAAAGTATGTGCTCGTAGTAATGGGGGCTCTTACAATCCACCTCCTCTTTACCTATGGTTTCATAATTAAATATGCCGCCAAGAAAAGCCCGGTGCATTTCTTTAAGAATATAACGGAAGTCCTGGTCACCGCCTTCTCCACCAGCTCTTCAAACGCCACGCTTCCAACCTCAATCCGTGTAGCAATTGGCAAGCTGAAGCTGGATAAAGACATTACAAACTTTGTCTTAACCGTGGGCTCCACGGCAAACCAGAACGGGACGGCACTTTATGAGGGGATTACGGTGCTTTTCCTGGCACAGTTCTACGGAATTGACTTAGGCCTCGGGCAGCAACTCATGGTGGTGCTCCTGTCCATCCTGGCCGGCGTCGGTACGGCAGGAGTGCCGGGCGGGTCACTTCCTATGGTTGTAATGGTTCTTCAGACAATAGGCGTCCCGGCAGAGGGAATAGGCATAATCCTGGGCGTGGACCGCCTGCTTGACATGTCGCGCACAGTGGTTAATGTAACCGGCGACATTGTGCTTGCCAGCTGGGTGGATACAACAGAGAAAGGGTATGCCGCTGAGGCTTCACAAAGCGGCGCCTCCGGCAGCTAGTTTGCCCTTTGCATAAATAAAGGATTTATTTATTTTTATACATGAATAACACATCCCGGGATAAGAAATATGATGTTTCTTAAAGAATTATTTACAATTGGGAACGTACCTGAAGAGAGTGAAAACCCGGAGGATCTGAATTATATAAAGAGGATCCAGATTGCCACATGCGCTCTGTTCCTCGAGATTGCAAACGCCGACAATAATTTTGACGCCGGTGAAAGGGCAAAGATTGTCTCTGTTATGAGGTCCACATTCAAGATTGAACCTGAATACGTTCAGGAGCTGATGCTGCTGGCCGAGAACTCGGTTAAAAAAAGCAGCAGCATTTATGAATATACTTCACTGGTCAAAAATAGTTTTAACAGGAAAGAAAAATTCGATATACTGGAAAACCTGTGGCGGCTTGTTTTTATTGATGAGCTTCTGGACAGGTACGAAGACAAGATGATGAAAAGTATAGGCTATAACCTGGGTTTCGACACCAGGGAGATCCTCAGCGCCAAGCTTGGTGTTCTGGATGAGATGAAAAAAAAGAAGGAGCTTTAGGCACACACTAGATGCGTGTGTGCCCGGAATTGCTCACTTATTCCTATGCAACCTTTTCAGTCTCCTTTTCGGCTCCCTTCCCGATTTTTTCTTCTTCATACGGGAACAGTTTATCCAGCAGTTTGATTGCAATATAAAAGAGTCCCATAAATATGAATATTCCTGACATTCCCTGCCCCGTAATAACAAGGGCGTTCCAGAAGTTGTTAAATGCCTGCTGACTGATCATTTTATACTCCTTTTTACAGCATTGAGCCGACTAATGCCAGAATAAGGCCGCCTGCAACTACAGAGCCTATCTGGCCGGCAACGTTTGCGCTTACGGCATGCATAAGCAGAAAATTAAACTGATCCTCTGCCTGACCCATATTATGTATTACGCGTGCAGACATAGGGAAGGCCGAAATGCCCGCGGCGCCTATCATGGGGTTCATTTTTTTCTTTAAGAAGAGGTTAAGGAACTTGGCAAAGAGGACTCCGCCCGCGGTATCGAAAATAAAGGCAACAAGTCCCAGGGCAATAATAATGAGCGTCTGGGGCTGTAGGAATCTTTCGGCGGTCATCGTGCAGGCAATTGTAATTCCAAGGAGAATTGTAACCAGGCTTGCCAGCTCATTCTGCGCCGAAAGAGAAAGTTTATTTAAGACTCCGCATTCGCGGATAAGGTTTCCAAACATCAGAAATCCGATCAGTGCTGCCGATGAAGGAGCAATGATTCCGGCAAAAATTGTAATTATAATCGGGAAGCAGATAAGCACTGTTTTAGAGACGCTTTTGGCGTGGCTTTCCATCCTGATCTTTCTTTCACTTTTTGTTGTAAGGGCCCTGATTACAGGAGGCTGAATTATCGGCACCAGCGCCATGTATGAATATGCCGCAACCGAGATCGGCCCCAGGAGCTCCTTGGCGAACTTTGTGGCTACATAAATCGACGTCGGCCCGTCAGCTGCTCCAATGATGCCTATTGAGGCTGCTTCCTTCAGTGAGAAGCCGAAGAGTGTTGCAACCATCATTGTAAAGAAAATACCAAACTGTGCCGCTGCGCCGAATAAGAGCAGGTAAGGCTTCTTTAGAAGCGGCGAAAAGTCTATCATTGCGCCTACGGCAACAAAGATAAGAAGAGGGAATATTTCTGTAAGTATACCCGCATCAAAAAATATGTTAAGTACCCCTTTTTCCCCTCCGTGCGTAATTGCGGCAGAAAGGGGGATATTTGCAAGTATTGCTCCAAAACCTATTGGCAATAAGAGTGAAGGCTCATATTCTTTTGCAATTGCCAGGTATATCAGCAGGCTGCCTACTCCGATCATGACAATCTGCTGCCACGTGATGGACATCAGCCCGACGAATAAAGAACTCATAATAAAGATCTCCTAAATACTGAAAAAAGAATTAGACCAAAATAAAATTTCATAACCGGGCTTATTCAACAGCCTTTGCTTCTTTGGGTTTAATAATAACCGACATAAGTATTGAAGCGCTCAGGGTTAAAACGATAAAAAGAAGAGAGAAACTAATCGGAATCTGAATCCATCCCGAGATGATCATCTTAATGCCCACAAACAAGAGTATAACTGCAACACCCTGCTTTAAGTACCTGAATATGTGCATTATTCCTTCAAGGGCAAAGAAGAGGGAAATGAGCCCCAGTACTGCAAAAACGTTAGAGGTAATTACTAAAAATGAATCTGTTGTAATGCCTAGAATTGCCGGAATGGAATCCAGGGCGAAGACTATGTCTGTAGTACCTATAAGAATAAAGATCAGAAAAAGCGGAGTTGCATGGATTATACCTTTCTTTCTTATAAAGAAATGATGTGAATCCGGGTTATTCTCAATAGGCAGATATTTTGAAACTTTCTTGTAGAAGAAATTATTGTTCGGATCGATCTCTTCGTCGCCGGCAAAGGCCATTTTATAGGCCGTAAAAAGGAGCACAACGCCGAATACATAAATAAGCCAGTGGAATGTATGCAGAAGGCCTACTCCGAATAAAATAAAGAGTATCCTCAGGATTATTGAAAGCAGAATACCAATTTTAAGCATTCTGGGCTGGTTCTTCTGGCTTATTGCCATGGCAGAGAAGATCATAATAAAGACGAATAGGTTGTCAACAGAAAGTGAGTACTCGGTAAGGTACCCTGCCACAAATGCCGTGGCTTTCTCGTTTCCTCCCGGATAAAAAAAGTATATTGCAGCTCCGTATAAGAGTGCAACCGAGATCCATACGGCTGTCCAGCTTAGAGCCTGCTTTATGCCTATGGACCCATTTCTGTGGTCGGTGACAAACATATCCACCGTAAAGACTATAATAAAGACGAGCACAAATGCCGCCCAGAATATCATTTCAATTGTCATTATAATTCTCCATTAGTTACAAAATCGAATTTTCATGAAAATAGTTCATTTCCTTTCTTACATCAGTCTCAGGGAACCCTGTTGAGCAGACGGGCAGCATTCAGTATAAACATATGCAGGCATAAAGATGAGAAATGAGTCCCCTTTGGGCTGGAACTAATTCCAAACTGTTCCCGGTTTTTATTGAAAACTGAAATGGCGCTGTTTGAAACGGTACTATTTATTAAGTGAAGAAGCATTATTACCACTCATTTCTGCCTGAAGGAACGTTTATGTTAAAATGCTCTGATTCTAAGCCCGGACGAAAGAACGCCGGGGCTTTATGTATGCAACTTATTTCAGGAACGCAGGAATCAGCGTTATGTATATACCTGCTATAATTGCCGTAGTTATAACCCCGCAAATGTTTGCGCCAATTGCCTCTGGCAGGATGAGCGCTTCGGGGTTTACCTCGTTGACGGATTTCTGTGCCACCTTGGCTGTTGTCGGCACGCAGCTGACTCCTGCAATGCCTATTACAGGATTAAACTTGCCTCTGGTGATAAAGTACATTATATAGCCCCCTAATATGCCTCCTATTCCGGAGAGAAGAAGGGCAATTATGCCGAGAACAAGAAGAATTAAAACCTTGGGATTAAGTATTAAATGAGCTTCACAAAGCACTCCAAGCAGGAACCCTAAGAAGAATGTTGATCCGTAGAGGAGCGGGCCCCCTATAAAATCTATGAAATGCTTAAGACCCGACTCCCTTATTGCAACGCCCAGGAAAAGTGAAACAAACAGCGGGGCGGCAACGGGGAAGAGAAGGCACAAAACCGTATTTACAACCGCTGCAAAGGCCATCTTTTCTCCCGAGGTGACGGCGCGTGAGGCTTTCTTCGGGGGCATCTTTATTGCCCTCAGCTTCTTTGGCACCATCAGCTTAATTAAATACGGGTAGCCCCCGTACGTAAGCCCGAGATAAAGATAAGCTACTACAGTAATAGGTACAAAAAGATCTTTTGAAAGGCTAAGAGAAGTAAAAAGCACCATGGGCCCATCTGCTCCTCCTACCATGGCAATAGAGGCGGCGTCATTCAGACTGAGGCCCAGTGCTTTAGCGATTGGAATTGTTGCAAATGTGCCAAGTTCTGCGCACAATGCAAGAAACATGCTTAAAAACGGACGCGCAAGTAAAAACCCAACGTCCAGAAGAACACCTATGCCCATAAAAACAAAACATGCAATCAGCCCGTTGCTGAATGTAAGCGTATAAATAGGCTGAAGAAAGTCAATCTGCAGTATGTCAAGCAGAGCCTTGGGATCTGTAATTAGCGGATCGACAAAAAGGTTCCCCTGCTGCCCGTTGCTGAAGAAAAGCACTCCTGCGTTAATTGCAGACATGCCCAGACCCATTGGTATCATGAGCAAGGGTTCAAGAATTTCTCTTTTACCTAGATAAACAAGGAGCATCCCTAAGAAAATAAGGCTTATCCTTGCAATTATTATCTTCGGATCTGAAGCCGCCAGAGTGGCTATACCCTGAAAGAGATTTAATATATTCTGAATTCCCATTTTTTTGTCACACTGATTAAGAAGAGTCCGCCTGTTCAAAGGCCTCAGTTAAGTTTATGCTAATTTTTCTTAAAGATCCTTATCGACACGAATATCATTTTAATAATAAATGCGACAAAAAACGATATTACCGCTGCTATGCCGTACATGTATAAGGTCTGCATTATTACTGCATTCATAGCTTTTGCCTGCTGTCAGCTTCCGATTTCCATTAAAACGTCGCCTTCCAGTACGGAATCCCTTTCGGTGACCTTAATTGCTTTAATAAGGCCTTCCTTATCGGAGTTAATGTTGTTTTCCATTTTCATTGCCTCAAGCGTCATGAGCCTGTCGCCTATCTTTACAAAGTCGCCTTCCTTTACGTGTATCTTCAGAACCGTTCCGGGCAGGGGACTCTTAATTGTTCCTGTGCCTTTCGGTGTGGAAGGATTGCTTGTGCGGGCTACAGACTTGTGTATATCCGTCGAAGGCTCTGCCTTCGAACGCACGAGTGTTGGAGTCTTTGTAGTCTGGATCTTCTGTTCAACTTCCACGTGGTACGTAGTGCCGTTGACGACAACTTCAGCAACGTTATCCTCGACATTTACAATATCGACGTCATACTGGTTGGCGTTAATTTTAAATCTGAACTTTTTCATTTTATTATGCCGTATTTTTGTGCTGTTTTTGGTAATTTGTCAGATTTCAGTTTATTATCTGGGCCACTGGCGCAGCCCGTAAATCTTTGAACTCCATGGGGAATAAGGCCTCATAACCCTCTGCATTGTAAGCACCATCTTTTCATAATCGTGAATGTCCTGAAGGTACATATGCAGTGCCATGCCTATTGCCGCATAGACTTCTCCTTCCACCCCAAGGCTGTTGGCTTCCTTCTGAAGAACCTGCATCTCTTCCATTCCGTCGTGCTGCTTCAGAGTGGAAGACCCATTATTGCCCGGGAATATTTTCTTAAATATGCTTAACATACATCCTCTACAATGGTAAGTTGGAATGTTTCTTTGGAGGATTAACGTCCTTCTTTGTCGCAAGCGACTGCAGAGCCCTTATTATGCGGAAGCGCGTGTTGCGCGGTTCAATTACGTCATCAATATAGCCGTATTTTGCCGCAACATATGGGGATGCAAATTTATTCCTGTATTCCTCTTCTTTCTGTTTGAGGAATTCAACGCGTTTCTGCTCGTCTGTAATTTCCTGGAGCTCCCTGTTATGAAGGATTTCAATTGCGCCTTTGGGACCCATGACTGCAATTTCAGCCGTCGGCCACGCGTAATTGATGTCGCCTCTTAAGTGCTTTGAGCTCATTACGTCGTATGCTCCGCCGTAGGCTTTTCTGAGTATAACGGTAACCTTTGGCACTGTAGCCTCGCCGTATGCGTAAAGAAGCTTTGCTCCGTGAATAATAATGCCGCCGTACTCCTGCGCCGTTCCGGGAAGGAAGCCCGGCACGTCAACAAGCGTTACAATCGGGATGTTGAAGGCATCGCAGAAGCGTACAAAACGTGCGGCCTTCCTGGATGCGTTAATATCGAGCACACCGGCCAGATAGTTGGGCTGGTTTGCAACAATACCTACAGGCATTCCGTTAAAACGGGCAAAGCCTACTATGATGTTTGGTGCGTAATGGCGCTGGACTTCAACAAATTCATTGTAATCCACAATCAGATGTATTACGTCTTTTATGTCGTACGGTTTGTTTGCGTTGTCAGGCACTATTTCATTAAGCTGGTCTTCAATCCTGTCTATCGGGTCGTCGCACGGACTCAGAGGGGGATCTTCAAGGTTATTCTGCGGCATATAGCTTAAGATCTTCCTTATAAGAAGTATTCCTTCCTGCTCATCGTCGGCAACAAAGTGAGTAACGCCCGACTTGCTTCCGTGCACGGCGGCGCCGCCTAATTCCTCTTCTGTAACGGTCTCGCCTGTAACAGTCTTCACAACCTTGGGACCGGTAACAAACATGTAGCTCGTATCCTTTGTCATGATCGTGAAGTCTGTAAGAGCAGGGGAGTACACGGCGCCTCCTGCGCAGGGGCCAAAAATGGCGGAGATTTGAGGAATAACTCCGGAGGCCAGGATGTTGCGCTCGAATATGTCGGCATAGCCTCCAAGGCTCTTAACGCCTTCCTGAATTCTTGCGCCACCAGAATCGTTAATGCCGATTACAGGGGCTCCTACCTTCATTGCCTTATCCATCACCTTGCAGATCTTCATTGCGTACATTTCCGACAGGCTTCCGCCGAAGACCGTAAAGTCCTGCGAAAATACATATACCAGACGTCCGTCAATTGTACCATAGCCTGTAACAACACCGTCTGAAAGATAATCCTGTCCTTCCAGCCCGAAGTCGATGCACCTGTGAGAGACGAACATATCGAACTCCTCAAAGCTGCCTTCATCCAGAAGCATATCTATTCTTTCGCGTGCCGTAAACTTGCCCTTGCGGTGCTGAGACTCAATGCGCTTCTCGCCGCCGCCTAAGCGGGCTTTGTCGCGCATTTCGGTTAATTCCTGGAGTTTTTCCTCAATTGCCATTTTATCTCCCTAAAGCAGTTAAATATTTTACTTTAATCTTTGTGTTCGCACAGTTCTGTTAGTACGCCTAAAGTGGACTTCGGATGCAGAAAAGCGATATCAAGGCCTTCGGCGCCTTTGCGCGGAGCCTTATCGATTAACTGAACACCTTTTCCTTCCACTTCACCAAGTACATCCTTAAGTCCGCTGACTGCAAAAGCCAGGTGATGGATGCCTTCACCTTTCTTTTCAATAAATTTGGCTATAGAGCTTTCGGGGCTTGTTGCCTCAAGAAGCTCAAGCTTTGTCTGCCCAACCTTAAAAAATGCAGTCTTTACTTTCTGGTCTGTGACTTCTTCAATCGCGTAGCACTTAAGTCCCAGTACATTTTCATAATACTTTATGGCACTTTCGAGGTCTTTAACTGCAATGCCAATGTGTTCAATATGTGTTGGATTCATTTATTTCTCCTTATACTACAACATTTTCTTTATATTCGCCGAAAACTGCACGCATTGTGTTGCAGATTTCGCCGATGCCTGCGTATGCCTTTACGGCTTCAAGTATATATGGCATCAGGTTTTCATCACCCTCGGAAGCTTTCTTAAGAGCTTTCAGCTTTTCCTCTACGAGGGCGTTATTTCTTTCAGAACGAACCTTGTTTAAGAACTTAACCTGTTCTTCCTGCGCCTTCATGTCTATCTTAAGAAGTCCTTTCGGCTCTTCTTCCTTGATCTGGAATTTATTGACGCCGACGACGATCCTTTCGCCTGATTCCATTTCTTTTGTGAACTGGTAAGAAGCTCTCTGTATCTCGCTCTGTACGTAGCCTGTTTCAATTGCCTCAACCATGCCGCCGATAGAATCTATCTTATTGATATATTCTTCGGCTTCCTTTTCGATCTGGTCTGTCATGGCTTCAACATAATAGCTGCCGGCCAGGGGATCAATTGTATTTGCAACGCCGCTTTCGTTAGCCACAATCTGCTGAGTGCGCAGTGCGATCATAACAGATTCCTGTGTCGGAAGGGCAAGCGCCTCGTCGCGTGAATTTGTGTGCAGGCTCTGTGTTCCGCCTAAGACAGCGGCCAGTGTCTGTATTGTAACTCTGACGATATTATTATTTACCTGCTGCGCTGTTAGTGTTGAGCCGGCGGTCTGTGTGTGGAAGCGGAGCATCATCGATTTGGGTTTCTTTGCCCCGAATCTTTCCTTCATAATCTTGGCCCAGAGTCTTCTTGCTGCTCTGTACTTTGCAACTTCTTCCAAAAGATCGTTATGAGCGTTAAAGAAGAACGACAGCTGTCCTGCAAAGTTATCAACGTCAAGCCCCGCCTTTATTGCGGCCTCAACGTATGCAATACCGTCGGCCAGAGTAAAGCCTACTTCCTGTGCTGCAGTTGAACCTGCCTCCCTGATATGGTAGCCTGAGATGGAAATGGTATTCCATTTAGGAACTTCCTTAGAGCAGAACTCAAAGATGTTTGTTATAAGGCGCATAGAGGGTTTCGGCGGGAAAATGTAGGTGCCTCTTGCTATATATTCTTTTAATATGTCATTCTGAATTGTGCCGGAGATCTTATCGCGGCTTACGCCCTGCTTTTCGGCTACTGCAATATACATTGCCAGAAGCACCGATGCCGGAGCGTTAATTGTCATTGAGGTGGATACCTTGTCGAGAGGAATCTGGTTAAAGAGAACTTCCATATCGGCAAGCGTATCAATTGCAACGCCGACTTTACCAACTTCGCCGTAAGCCATCGCGTCGTCACTGTCGTATCCGATCTGTGTCGGGAGGTCAAAGGCAACCGAGAGGCCCGACTGTCCCTGCTGCAGCAGATAGCGGTAGCGTTCATTTGACTGCTTTGCGGTACCGAAACCTGCGTACTGCCTCATTGTCCAGAACCTTCCCCTGTACATTGTGGGCTGGACGCCGCGCGTAAATGGATACTGTCCCGGAAAACCTATTTTTTCAGTATATCCGTCGCTTTCATTATCCAGCGGGGTGTATAAGGGTTTTACAGAATTAAATGAAGCTGTAGTGAAGTTTTTCAGTCTTTCAGGAAATTTATCTGTAGTTTTCTTGTAAACCTTTTCTTCCCATTCCTTGTAGGCAGTTTGTACTTTTGCCCTAAGGTCTTCGTTATTTGTCATGTTCTTTTCCTCTCCAAAATTTGTAGCTACAATATAAAAGCAACTTGCGTGCCTTAATTTTTATTTTTCTTTCTGTCTTTCAAATGCTGATTAAAGTGCAATTTAACGACATTCCGAACCCAAAATTAAAGAAAAAAAGACATCATTCTCAAATTTTAGAATAATATATACTTGTTGTGAAAATATATAACAAAACCGGATTTTCGGACATTAAGTATTGTGAAATATTATTCCAAACACGGGAAGAATTGCCTCAATTTGTCTGTTTTTAGTGCATTTTTTGTTTTGTTTTTAGAAGATAACTTCTATTTTAATATTTAACTATATATATCAATATTCCGGGGGAACGCGCGTAATGAAGGTTCTTGTAGTTGAGGATAACGTATCGGGAAGGCTTCTTTTGATTAAAATCCTGAAAAAGGAAGGCTACGAGGTCCTTTACTCCAATAACGGCGCCGAGGCGGTGGAACTTCTTAAAAAAGAATCCTTTGATGCGGTCTTAACCGACTGGATGATGCCGAAGCTGGATGGAATAGAACTTATTCAATATATACGCAGGAATATCCGTCCCGTTCCCGTTGTAATGATGATTACGGCGCTCGACTCGAAAGAGGCAAAAGAAAAGGCCCTGGATGCGGGTGCCGACGACTACATTGCAAAACCCTTCCATGTGCATGAGATAAAAGAACGCCTTGAAAACTGCATCATGAGGCAGAAGTCGGAGCTTGAGGCTTCACCCGCGGCCAAAGAGCCTGGCTTAAAGAAACCCGGTTTCCCGGCGCTCGGCATTGCAGCCAGCACGGGCGGGCCTTCTACGCTGACGGAGCTTTTTGCTGCACTTAAGCCGCTGAAGGAAGCCGTGGTTTTTGTTGTGCTGCACGGCCCGGCATGGATGCTGAAGTCGTTTTCTGAAAGGCTTCAGAGCCGCACCGGGATGGATGTCCTCCTGGCAGAGGACAGGATGCCGATTGAAAAGGGAAAGGTTTATCTCGCTCCGGGGGATATACACATGATGATCGACCCCGCACGCATGGAAATAAAGCTCTGGGACGGGCCTCCTGAAAACTATGTGCGCCCCTCGGCCGACCCGATGTTCAGGACTATTGCAGGAACCTTCGGGAAAAACTCCGTTGCCGTAATTTTAACCGGTATGGGGCGCGACGGCAGCATCGGCGCGGGCTACATTGCAGCTGCCGGGGGCATTGTAATTGCACAGGACCCCTCGGGCGCCATAGCGCCATCAATGCCGCAGAGTGTCATTGACCTCAGGATTGCGGGTGTGGTTGCCCCGCTGGAGAAAATTCCCCCTGTAATTGAGGAGTCTCTAAGAAACCTCACACAGTCAATGAAGGCGGCCTCCTCCTGAAAAAGGGGATTACTTATTATTCCACTGCCGTTCTGAAGTAAAAAGATTAAATTAATCTTATATGGAAAGTTTTGAAATATGGAGAAAGACTTATGAAGTTTTTAAAAATTACCATTTTTTTTATTCTTTTATCCGGACTCCTTTCCGCTCAGAACAGCTGGAAATCCCAGGCTGAGTTTGAAAAGCTGACGGCTAAAGGAACACTTCAAAAACAGGCTTTTGCATATCCGGGGGATTCCACAATAGACGTTACATACTACAGGCTCGATCTCAACCTGACCTACAATCCGCAATACTTAAAGGGCGCCGTAACAGTTGGCCTCAGGAGCGCCGCCGCTTCTTTAAGCAGCTTCTTCCTGGATCTGCAGCCGGTTATGAATGTAGACTCCGTTACAATGAGCGGGGCAAAGCTGGCTTTTACCCATTCAGGCAGCAAACTTCAGATAACGCTTCCAAGAGCATACAACCAGGGGGAGAATGCAAGCGTTATTATTTACTACCAGGGTGTGCCAGGCTCAAGCGGATTCGGGAGCTTTATATTTTCCACACACGACCCGGCTAATATGTATCCTATTATATGGAGCCTTTCGGAACCCTACGGGGCAAGCGACTGGTGGCCGTGCAAGGATACGCCGGGCGACAAGGCCGATTCTTCCGACGTTATTGTAACTACATCCCAGTTCTTTACCGTAGCTTCAAACGGATCGCTCGTAAGTCAGGTCAATAACCAGGACGGCACAAGAACAACTCACTGGAAAAACCATTATCCCATTGCGCAGTACCTTATATCGGTCGCTATGACAAACTATTACCTTTACACTAACTACTTTAAGTATTCGCCCACAGATTCTATGATAGTAACTCATTATATCTATCCCGAAGAGAATACGCCGCAGAATATAGCTCTGCTGAATAAGACTGTGGATATGCTAAGGATATTTTCGGATAAATACGAGCTATACCCATTTATAAAGGAAAAGTACGGCCACGCACAGTTCGGCTGGGGCGGAGGAATGGAGCACCAGACAATAACTTCACTTGTCAGCTTTGGTGAGGACCTGGTCTCACATGAACTTTCCCACCAGTGGTTTGGTGACAAGGTGACGTGCAGAGACTGGAACGATATATGGCTTAATGAGGGCTTTGCAACATTCTCAGAAGGGGTTTATTTTGAAAACTCACAGGGAAAAGCAGCCTATGACTCTTTTATTCAAAGCATTATGAACAGGGCAAAAGACGCCCAGGGATCCATCTATTTAACGGATATCAGTTCTGAAGGCAGCATTTTCAACTACAGCCGCTCCTATGCCAAAGGAGGCACCGTGCTCCATATGCTAAGAGGCATAGTTGGCGACAGTACCTTCTACCGTATACTAAGAACTTACCTCGATGATACAAAACTAGCCTACGGGACGGCTGTAACGGCTGACTTCCAGGCAGATGCCGAGAAGGTTTACGGGCAGAGCCTCGACTATTTCTTCAAGGAATGGATATTCGGCGCGGGATACCCGAGCT
The DNA here is from genome assembly GCA_025612375.1 of Ignavibacteria bacterium. Lineage (NCBI taxonomy): Bacteria > Pseudomonadati > Ignavibacteriota > Ignavibacteria > Ignavibacteria bacterium. The sequence goes on along the minus strand of JAAXKN010000005.1, from coordinate 13,496 downwards.
ACACCTACAACTGGGCCAGCACGCAGCAGAATAGCCAGTATCAGCTGCAGGTAAGTATAAAGCAGGATCAGAGTAAAGGGCTGCCCATCTTTACAATGCCCATACAGCTTAAAGTCTCAACCACGGCAGGCGATACACTTTTAACTGTAATGAACAACCAGGCAGATCAGAATTTTCTTATTACTGTGAAAGGGCAGCCGCAGTCTGTTACCTTTGATCCCAATAACTGGATCTTAAAAGACCTTGCCGGTCCCACTGCGGTTTCGGAGGTTACACAGGTTGCTAGCTATGGCTTGGATCAGAATTATCCCAATCCTTTTAATCCCGGGACAAAGATTAAATATCATGTAGGCTCGGCTAAAACGGCTGGCGCCCTTCAGCAGGTAAGCCTTAAGATATTTGACCTCCTGGGGCGAGAAGTTGCGCAGGTATTAAACGAAGAAAAGCCCTCGGGCAACTATGAAGTGGAGTTCCTGCCCGGAAGCTACAACCTTCCTTCAGGCACATACTACTACCAGCTTAAAGCCGGAAGCTACACGGCAACAAAAAAGATGATGTACATTAAGTGACATAAAAAAGCAGGAGCAGACAATAAGTCTGTTCCTGCCAATATTGAGCTGCTAGTCTAAACTCCATTCCCCCAGGAAAATTAACACAAATTCCTGAACTATCCGTTTATTCATCCCTTCATAGGCTCTGACCGGAAACTGATAAAAAAGTAAAAAATATCTTTCAGGTATGAGAGTTAGTGAAATTCCCGGGCTTTACAAGAATCTTTTAATTTAGGCTGAATTAGCATGAAATATTCCCAAGTACCGAAGAAAATTATATCAGATCGGTATTCAGGCAATAAAAATCTGATTATTTTTTTTTTTTTTTTTTTTTTTCTCTTTTTTCTTTGTAAATTTTTCCGAATTTGCCTTCCGTCACCATATATATATAAGTAAAAAGAAAATATTTTTCAGACCGGCTTTTAATTAGATATATGTCTGAAATAGGTTTCTTTCTAATTTCATCTGTGATAACAAATTCTTTTGGAATCAAAATGCGATACACTAAAGCCCTTTTTTCATTCTTTTTTCTATTCTGCCTGAATAGCTGCAATCTATTAGATCCACCGGTATCTGAAAGCGGTAAGTTTGAGCTAAGTGTACTCGATACCTCTTCAAAGGAAGTTTACCTCAGGATAAAAACAGGCGACCGGTTCAGAAATGAAGAAATAACGCTCAAAAGGAACGGCTTTTCTGTTATGAAACTTAGGGCTTCAAGAGATACTGTCATCTGTGACACTCTGCTCAGCCCCAACACAAAGTATACCTACCAGGTTGCGGAGTCCGGGGGGGTAGGCTTCCAAAAGCATAGTGAAAAGGTCATTGCCTCAACACTCAGCCCTACAAGCCACCATGTAAGCTGGCAGGTACATTACATCGGGGAGGCTGGGTTTGACAGTCCCTGGGATGTAGCAATAATCGATGAAAACAATATCTGGGTAAGCGGAAACTTTACCAGGAATGAATCTGGTGTTGAAAAATACTACAACCTTGTAAAATGGGATGGGTTGAAGTGGAGTGATGATGCTGCTCTTTACAAGGGAAGTATCTATGGTGTATTATATTCAATCTTTGCATTTTCAAAATCTGATGTTTGGGTAGGGAATAATACACCAGCGCATGGGGACGGAAAGAACTGGTTTTTTTATGGTGAAGAAGAGAATTATCCGGAAATGCATACATGGATAAGAAAGATCTGGGGAACAAGTTCATCCGATATGTACTTTGCCGGTGAGAATGGATCTGTATTAAAGTACGACGGCAAAAGTTGGAAGCTTCTGACCGAAGTCTCAAATGGATTTACTGCAGACATCTGTGGCTATAAAGACGAGATAACAGGGGAAAAAACCGTGTACTGCCCGCTTACATTTCCTTCTGACATTAAAGCCTCAAAGCTGATCTGTATATCCGGCAATGATCAGGCTGATTTCATCAGTTTTAATGCGGGTATGGAGCCATCTTCGGTCTGGACACACAGAGGGTATCCGGTATATGTGGCAGGAACAGGACTTTATTATTACACTCCGGGAAGATGGAAAGATGCCGGTCTTGTGACAAATAAATTTATTGACGTGGTACGCGGCAGCGCATTAAATGACATCTTTGTTTCAGGAGCAATGGGCCTTTTGGCTCATTATAACGGTATTGACTGGATGGTGTACCCGGAATTTTCAGACCATTGGGATGTAATAAGCTCACTTGATGTAAAAGGAAATACAATAGCGGCAGTAGGCATACTGAACAATAAAGTTGCCGTTGCTGTGGGTAAAAGAAATTAAAGAAAGAGGAGGATAGGCCCCCAATAAAATTCCGTGCCGGCGTTCGCAGCACCGGCACGGATTAACTGCACACAAAATAAGGCTAACTTTGGAGTTTAAGCAGCCTGGCCGGCTGCTCTGGCGCCTTTTTGTCTGCGGTTTAAAGATACTAAAACATTTCAAAATCTTAAACCAATTAATTTAGAGGTAATATGAAAAGAATTTTATTAGTCCTCATTCTTCTAAACCTGGCAACACATTCTTTTGCCCAGATGAGATATCAAACTCAAAGTATAAACATAGCAAAACATACTAATACGTACACGAAAGTTCCGGCACCATCAATATACTTAAACAGGGATCTGATAAATTCATCACCTACTTCACAATTTACAGTTGTTTTTGATGCAGCTGTTCCTGAAAATGCAAAAGCCGCAATAAATGAGGCTGCAAAAATCTGGTCCTACATTATTGATACTGGATATCCCAATAATACATCACAGCCGGCAATAACAATACAGGTTAAATGGGAAGACCTTAAGGATAACAATGTGAATGCTGTTACAAATAATCCTGAAAAATATATTAACTTTATTACAGAGGGAATAAAACAGAATGTAATATATCCTGTTACACTTGCCAATAAATTAAGCCAGCACGATCAAAATGGTTCTAATCCTGAGATTACTATTACCTTTAACAAAACACAGCCGTGGTATTATGGAATTGACGGCAACACGCCAACGGATAAAACTGATCTTATGACAGTTATGATGCATGAAATAATTCACGGGCTTGGATTTACTGGTTCGTTCCAGGTATCCAGCGATGGAACTGGGAGCTGGGGAGAAGTGATCGGTACTCAAAAATATCCCTGGATATTTGATTGTTACGTGGCAAATAATTATCAGAATTCAGTAGTTGATAATCCTTCGGTTTATGGAAATCCTTCAACTGATCTTGGAGCATTCTTAAAGGGCGGGAATGTTTTTTTTAATGGGAGTAATGCAATGAGAATGACGGGAAGCAGTAATCTTCCACGTTTATACGGCCCTTCGGAATGGTCCTCCGGATCGAGTACCTATCATTTGGATGAAGACACTTATCCGGCAGGTTCATCAAACTCGTTAATGACACCTGGGACCGGATATGCCGAAGCAATTCATTCTCCGGGTGAAATTGTAATATCTGCATTAATGGACATGGGGTGGGATGTTAACAGGCTCTTTACAATAACTTCGCCAAAAGCAGGCATAGCATGGCAATTCGGGACTACTCAAACAATTAAATGGACAGATAATAAATTCGGTTATATATCAATTGAACTTGTGGATATGTCCAATAACGTTATTAAAAACCTTACATCAACAACATCTGTAAATAGCAACCAGGGGACGCTTAATGAGTTTACATGGAACATCCCTTCAGACATTCCTGCAAGTACTTACAGAATAAGAATGCATGACATGGGAAATGATTACGGCTTTAGTGATCCATTTCAAATATCAAGTCAAGGCCAATGTCTTCCTGTAGCTATCAGTCCGGGAACTAATCAGTATTCCGACCCAATTACGGTTACTATGCAGAGCCCGGAGCAGGGGGTCACTATCAGGTACACGATGGACGGCTCAACACCAACATCAAACTCAACTCAATATACCAGCTCATTTACTCTGAACGCCGATGCTACTATAAAGGCATCAGCATTTAAGAGTGGCTATAAAGAAAGTCTACCTACAGTGGTCACATATAGTTTTTCTAGTTATGCACATATTAATGTGACATATCGTGATGAAAATAATAATAATTATGATAATGATATTAACTATTGGAGCTTGTGGGTGAATGGGCAATGGAAATCTACATGGTCGGGGTGGCGTCCAATTGCGATATCGCCAGCGGATAATATTTATATTAAAGTTGATGCACGGTATATCACAGATACAAAAAAATTCTATTCTATTAAGAATGATGGTGGTTTAGTTAAGTATGATAATTATTCAACATATGCTGCTCTTAACCCTACGGGAAAAGGAACTTATCAAAAGCAATATATTGCTACATTTATGAGTGCAAAAAAAGCCACAATCCAAAATGTCTTTGAAGATCCCGGTATTACTGTTAGTCCCCAAGATAATTCTGTCGAGTTTGCAGATCCCTGGCTTTATGACAAAACTGATGAAAAGGGATCATATAACAGCAGTTTGAATCCTTCATTTGCACCAAGGAAAGTACCGTTTACAGTTGATACTGATATTAATACTGAAAATGGAAAGCTATATAAGGGAGTCTTCCTGAATCAAGGTGGAAACATCCTTAGTCAAATTAAAATGCCATATTATTCAATTTCGGCGAAACCTTTTTATGATTTGACACTCCCGCAGACAGGAAAGACACACAGATTTTATTTCTCGAACTGGAGTGCTACAGGCGCCCTTGTAAACTTCAGCAGTTTAACTACTCCGGTTATTTTCCAACAGACAGATGCATCTGTAACCGCCAATTATAAAGGGCACCTTCTTTCAACCACACTAAATGCCACCGGGGGCAGCGGAAGCCAGAGGAAGATTGCAAAAGACTTGGGAGGGAAACTTCATATGGTATATGAATCAGTGGGAAAAGTGTGGTATACCACTTCAACTGACGGGGGAGCGACCTGGTCAGCCGAACAGCTTGTCTCGGGAACGGGAACAGCCACGTCTCCATCCATTGCATCTTCAGAAGAAGTTTATCCCTTTAATGATGTTTTCTGTGTATGGCAGGAGACTTCTGGAAGTACAAGGAACCTCTATATAAAGTCACTCCAAAACCCCGGAGAACCTCTTCTTCTGGATTCAGATGCCTCAACTGTGGACCTCCAGCCCTCAATTGGCGTTTCTTCAGATGATTATGGCGTACTTGTAGCTTATAAGAAAATGTACTCAGGAAGATACCAGATGCATTATAAGTACTCGGAAGACTGCGGAAACAGTTTCTACTATGGAGGGCCGGTTTCTATTAGCACACCAATAATGGATAACAATCCTTCCATAGCATGGAACCCTGATCTCTGGAAATTTATGGTCTCTGCAACAAGGAGTTCCGGATCAGTTCAGGTAAACCTCTATAGCTTTGATTATTATGGCACATCGTGGGATATGGTTGCAAATGTGTATTCTTCAAGCCAGATCCCCTTAGCCCCCGTCTATTCGCAGGTGGCTGTTGACGGAGCAGGAAGAACACACATAAGCTGGATCGCTTATGATGACTACTACGGTAATAACTCCGCATCTTTTCACAGAAGCTACAAAAACGGCGTTTTTTCAGGCATAAGCACATTCAGGGATGAGGCCATTTATGAGCCTTCAATTGTCTATACTACGGTCTCAGGCCATGAAAATATAAACAATACCAATCCTGATGGCGGTGTCTCCATTTTCTACAGCCCTGCAGAACTGGTAGGACTCTACAACATGGTTTCTACAAACGGCACTTCATGGAATGGGATAACATATATTACACCTTCGGCTCCGATAAAATATCCAAACTCTCTTGAGAAAGCTCCTGCCGGAAGTGTAACTTACGTTGTCTCCAAGGGAAGCGCTATGCCATACCAGGTAGCCATGCAGACAGTTAATAATACCCGTTCAGGGCTTTCATATGAACTTAAGTCATCTTCTGAGAACGTAACTGCCTCACAAGGCATGGAAAACGTAAAAACATTCAGGAGAATTGAGATAATTGACACCACAAATAAAACTCCGGGAAGACTCGTCGTCCAGATGGGAAACTTTAAGGGCAGTAGCCTTTCATTCTATAATCCCGATTCATTAAATAAGAAAGGAACTCCCCTCTTCTCATTTATGAGGACTGAAGGCTTCACATTTGACAAGGATGCCTCCTTTTCCACTAATCTCCGGGTTAAGAAAACAGGATGGAATGGTGACCTTAAGCTCAGGCTTGAACTGGTGGAAGAAGGAAGTGAAAAAATACTCCAGAAAGTCTATGAAGGAAGTCTTGGAAAGATGGACTCCACGTCAGAAGAAAAGACTCTGAAGGTCGCAAACAGACTTGGCAAGCTTAAGGCATACCTAAGAGTAAGTGTTGATGGAATTGGGAAAGAAAACCTAATTGTAAACAATATGGATGTATATCTCTTAAACTCTGGAAAGGGAAAAGCAGAGAAGCCAGAGAAGGAACTTGTGGAAAGTGAAACTGCTCCTGTGGAGTATGCTTTAAGCCAGAACTACCCCAATCCCTTCAATCCCTCTACAGTCATAAACTATGAGATCCCGAAGACTTCAAGGGTGACTCTTAAGATCTTTGACATGCTGGGAAAGGAAGTTACTACTCTTGTAAATGAGTATAAGGAGCAGGGGAGGTATTCTGTGGAGTTTAATGCCTCAAACCTCCCGAGCGGGACATATATCTATGAACTTAGGGCAAATGATTTCGTTAAGAGCGGAAAAATGATGCTCCTCAAGTAAAATTCACAATTTCAGGGGCAAGACCTCCTTGCCCCTGCATTTCCCGCCATGCGATGAACCAAATCCCAAAATACTTTGTTCTATACTGATTGCTTAAATTAAAGTTAGGGCATTACTTTTGGGATGGGTTTATCCCCCCCGGGGTATTAAAAAATCCTCCCAAAATCCGATAATACTTTACTAAACCTTTTATTTTTGTGAATCTTTATCATTTTGAATTTATTCGTTATGTTTATCTCATAAAAACAAAAAGTTTAATAATGAAAACAATACTCAACATCCTGACCTTAACTTTAATTCTATTTTCTAACTCAATTAATTTTGGTGCATCTGTGTATATTGCCGGTAATAAAGAAAATGATATACTGACTCTTGAAGAGTCGAAAAAAATAATTCAGTCGGACCTGAACCACTACTGCTCAGATAAAAAGCTGGGGTCCTTCGTTGAGAACGGGAAAACTTATTTCAGGCTCTTTGCCCCTACGGCAGACCGGGTAACTCTCGTTACTTTCAAAAAACCGGGGGATAAATCCTCCAACTCCTACCAAATGAAAAGCGATACTATGGGCGTCTGGGAAACTATCCTCGACGGCGAACAGTACGGACTTTTCTACGGCTTTAAGACTATGCGGCAGGGACAGAATCACCAGGACGTGATCTGCCTCGACCCTTACGCAAAGGCTGTTACTAGCTTCAACACCTATATGAATCCCCGACTGGCTATCGTGGTTAAAGACGACAATTACGACTGGGAAGGCGATGAGGTAATTGAACGCGACTGGCGCGACCTTATAATCTATGAGATGCACCTGAGGGATATGACCGCCCACCCTTCCTCCGGCGCTAAAGAACCCGGCACCTACAGAGGCCTTATTGAAAAGGGGATGAAAGGGGGCCTTAATTATGTGAAGGATCTGGGCGTTAATACAGTGGAGCTCCTCCCGGCACAGGAATTTGCAAACGTCGAAATCCCATACAGGGATTCAATGGCAGGACGCTTTAATACCTGGAACCCCTACGCCCGCAACCACTGGGGATATATGACTGCCAGTTTCTTTGCCCCCGATGCTTACTTTACCGAAACAGAATTTAAGTGGAACAGCTGGACGGGCCAGGAAGTTAAACAGGTTAATCAGTTCAAGGATATGGTTAAGGCTTTCCACAAAGAGGGGATTGCCGTTATTATGGACGTCGTTTATAACCATATCTCCGAATATGAGTTCGGCAACCTGAAGGAGATTGATTCAACCTACTATTTCAGGTTCGACGACAGGGGCCGCTACAGGGCCGAAAGCGGCTGCGGCAACGACTTTAAGACCGAACGCCCAATGGCAAGACGCATGATCGTTGAAAGCATCCTTTTCTGGATGAAGGAATACCACGTTGATGGCTTCCGCTTCGACTTGGGCAAACTGATCGACTGGGAAACTGTTGAGGAAATTATAAGGGAAGCTAAGAAGGTTAACCCTAACGTTGTAATTGTTGCTGAACCCTGGGGCGGCGGCTACGACCCGCAGGGATTTTCCTTAAGAGGCTGGGGAAGCTGGAATGACCAGATCAGAAACGGCGTTAAGGGCGAAAACCCCTTGAACGGCCACGGCTGGATTTTCGGCAAATGGTACGGCAATAATAACATGGGAAGAATTAAATCTTATGTAAACGGCACACTCGTGCGCGACAGCCTGGGACTTTTCCAGAAAAAAGAACATTCTGTTAACTACCTTGAAAGCCACGACGGCTATACACTTGGTGACTTTATTAGAATTGGAACAAAAGAAGTTGCAGCAGACCAGATTATAAAAGACATAGATCAGAATGCAAAGCTGAGCCCCATGCAGCTGAAGCTGAACAAGCTGGCGGCACTCTTCCTCTTTACTTCCCAGGGAATGACTATGATCTCGGAAGGACAGGAATTTGCCCGCAGCAAGGTTATTCCCCTAAATGTAAAAGAACCGGATGAGGAAAGAGGCCGTATCGATCATAACAGCTACAATAAAGACAACGAAACAAACTATATAAATTTTAAGCACGCCGATATGAATAAGGACCTTGTTGACTTTTACAAAGGCCTTATTAAATTAAGAAGCACTTACCCTGCTTTCAGGCGTGCAGCATATGAAGACGTCTCTTTTATTGAAGTGCCCGGCAAAGCTTTTGCCTTCGGCTTTAAGAATTCATTTGAAGGCGATGATTTTGTGGTCCTTTTTAACGCTGAGAACTCAGGGGACGTAAAGTTCAGTCTGCCTGAAGGCAGCTATGACGTACTGGTTGATGCCGATAAGGCAGGAATTGAGGCGCTCACTACAGTTTCAAAAGAAGTGAAGCTTGTTCCCAAGACGGGATTAGTTCTGAAAAAACAAAAATAGGATAATATATGAGCCGCAAATTCTACTGTGTGCCTGTTTTTCTTTTTGTTTTCAGTTCCTTTTTATCCGCTCAGACGGATTCGTTAAAAGCTCGCAGCGATACGTCCATTGTACTGTTGAAATCGGTGGATTCAACAATTGCAACGGATGTCCGCTATGCAACGCCTGATAATTTTACGCATAAGGTTCTTTATCCCACGGCAAACGTATATTTAAGAAAAGCCGCGGCCTTGAAGCTCCATGAAGCTGAAATGGAGCTTATGAAAAAGTACAATCTGAGGCTGAAAGTTTTTGATGGCTACCGCCCTTTATCGGTGCAGAAGAAGCTCTGGGAGATAATGCCAGATTCCCGCTACGTGGCAAATCCCAAAAACGGCTCCAGGCATAACCGTGGCGCCGCAGTGGACCTGACGCTCATAGATTCCACGGGGCGCGAGCTTGAAATGGGAACTCCCTATGATGATTTTACGGACAAGGCTCACCGGGATTACAGGGACCTGCCTGAGAATGTCCTTAAAAACCGCAAACTCCTTGAAGACATAATGGTAAAATACGGCTTTGAGCCCCTAAGCACAGAGTGGTGGCACTTTGATTACTCAGGCTGGAAAAACTATTCCATCCTGGATGAAGAGATCAGGTAGAATATTTAGAATTTTGTACATAAAAAGCCACGATAGTGGCTTTCCATCTGTAGCCCAGGGTCTCAAATCCCCGCAGGGGATGCAGACACCCTGGGTATGTTTGTTTCAGTAAAATAAGGCTTTCCTTAGCGATCTTTCAATTGCGGTCTTGAAGTTCGTGAGGTCTACCGGCTTCTGGAAGATGTACTCCACCTGAAGCTCACGGTATTCTTCAAAGATGTGCTTGTTTATGTCGCCGCTTAGTACTATTACGGGCGGCTTTCCTTTTATATCCATTCCATTAAGATTCCTGACCATGTCGTACCCGCTCATAAGAGGCATGCTGTGGTCCGTAATTACAAGCGCGGGCGTTTTCCTGACTATAATTTCAAGAGCTTCCTCTCCGTTCGAGGCTTCATCTATTATGTAATTTGGCACAATGTTCTTAAGTATCTTCTGGTATAAAAGGCGGTCCGTCTTATTGTCATCAACAAGAAGAATATTTGCCGCTGCGGCAGGGAGCGTAAAATGGAATTCGGAACCCTTGCCGAACTCGCTTTCAACGTAAATTTCGCCCCCGTGCTTTTCTATAATCTCACGTACTATGGAAAGACCAAGCCCTGAGCCTTTTTCCCCCTTTGTGCCTTCAAGCGTGAACTTTGAATCCACATGGAATAGTTTCCCCAGATCCTCTTTTTTTATCCCTACGCCCGTATCCTTTACAATAAAATGATAGTTTGTAAGCCCTTTTCCCGGGCGGCCTGAAACACTGATCGAGCCGCCGGAGTTTGTAAACTTAATTGAGTTTGAAATGAGGTTGTTAAACACCTGCAGAAGCAGGTTCTGATCGGCGTGCACGTAGGTGTCCTGCTCCAAAAGCATCTCCAGGCGTATACCCTTCTGCAGCGCTGTGCCGGCCATAATGGTGATAGATTTCTGAATAACTTCCCTGATGTTAAGCCTTTCAGGCTCAAACTTCATTCTTCCCGTCTGAAGTCTCGTCCAGTCAAGAAGTGAATTGACGAGCGCGAGCATATTCTTAGATGATTCCTGTATGAAGGTAATATACTGCGTCCGCTGAACCTCACTTAAGCCCTCGTCGGAAAGAAGGAGGTCCGTAAAGCCGAGTATTGAGCTGAAAGGGGTCCTGAGGTCGTGTGAAATAATGGACAAAAACTTGTCCTTTGTATCGTTGGATTCCCTTAAGGCTTCTGTAACCTTCTCCAGATCCTCGGAAGCTTTCTTGTATAGCGAGATATCGCTTACAAGTCCGAATATCCTCTGCGGGAGCCCCATGGAGTCCCTTTTTACCTTTATTTTATTCCTGACCCAGGTAATGTTGCCCGATTTATTGATGATCCTGAATTCTATTTCATCTGACTGCCTGGCGGGGTCTTGAAGCAGGTTCTTAAGCTTTTTATTTACGGTCTTCAGGTCGTCGGGATATATGAGCTTAAACCAGAGCTTTGAGTCGGAGAGGAATTCCTCCTGGCCGTATCCCGTAACTTTTTCAATTGAGGAGGTATAAAATACAGGCCTCATGTTCCTGTCTATTCTTTCTGCCGTCCAGAGGAAGTCGTCTATATTGTCTGTAATGCTTCTGTACCTTTCCTCTGAATCCTTCAGCGCCTGCTGTGTTCTTTTTCTTTCCGTAACGTCGCGGCAGACGGAAACGATGTGTGTCTTATTCTCAGCCTCGTATGAAGTTACAGAAACCTCGGCATAGAAAACTGATCCGTCTTTATGCCGGGCAAGAAATTCATAGCGATCCGGTGCAGGCTCTTTATTTTCGCGCGCTTTGATAAACTTTGCTACTTTGGGTATATCCTCGTTTGCAACAATGTCAAGAGAGTCTTTCCCGATCAGCTCAGAAGCACTCCCGTAGCCGAATATCCCTGCAAACGATTCATTTACAAGAATGAATTTCCTGTCGGCTTCAACAGAGATCCCGTCCTGTGAGGCTTCATAAACCGAGCGCACCATCTGGAGCTCTTTTTGCGCCAGCTTCTGTTCTGTAATATCCGTAAAGATGCAGTTGTGGTATTTAACCGTATCGTTAAGATCCATAATAGGGGAGAAGTTGGCAAGCGTTACTATCTTCTCTCCTGTGCGCGTTACGAGGCTCAGTTCTGACGGGCCCGACTGGCTGTCCAGCAGGCTGGAGAGTTTAAGCCCTTCTTCCGTCAGGGAACCCGGATAGATAAGATCCCGTATATTCTTCTGCAGAAGCTCGCCTTCGGTATAGTCGAATATCTTTAAGAATGCGGGGTTGACATAAATTATATTTCCATCCGTGTCCAGGTTGCAGATAAACTCATTTGCATTAATTACAATATTTCTGAAGCGCTCCTCAGAGATCCTGAGATCCCGTTCAACCCTGAGCCTTTCTTTAATTGAGGAGCAGAGGAATATATACGCGGTATCATTGGCCTCGCCGGTGGCGCTTACCTTTACTGAAACGTATTCCTCTTTTTTGTCCTTTGCCTCAGCCCTCAGCTCTGTTTCATAAGAAGAGCCGGGTAAAAGTTCATTTTTTATTTGGATGAAATTTTCCTCGTCAAAGGAATGGAATATCCTTCCTATGAACAGCTTATATATCTCGCTTTTGCAGTAGCCGAAAAGCTCTTCGGCGGACTTGTTCCAGAAAATTATATTGCCTTTTTTGTCTGTGGTAATAACGGCATCTGTTACGCTTGAAGTAATGAACTGGTACTGCTTAAGCTCATTAAGCTCGTACTGGCGCCTCAGGTTTTCATTTTCCTCAGATGTAATATCTTTTAAGGAAATATAGATCAGGCGCGGGGTGCCGGTAATTGAAAAAGGAATAAACGAGGCCTGGAATGAAACCCTCTGCCCGTCCAGTTCCAGTGAAACCTTCTCTGTTACCTTTTCTTTGTTTGCCATCAGCAGGTTTAATATCTGAGTTGTCTTCTGCTTTAGCAGGGGATAGAGCACCTCCTCAGCGCCGCGGTTTATGAGATCGCCTTCGGGGAGGATTCTTTGTACCAGGCTGTTTAAGTGGAAGTACTTGATCTTTAGGTCGTAACCGGTAATAAAACAGCTGTTGCCGGACTGCTTAATAATCCCGTTAAGAAGAGTGTCTTCAAAATTTATGTCGTCAGGCGATTTAGCTTCCAGCCTCAGGTCCTGGAGCAAAAGCATGCCTCCCTGGAATACGCCGCCGGTGTACATAGAGGAGCCCTTTACGAATACTGATATTTCACTGCCGTCAATGGCCCTCATGCTTTTAATTTTCTTTTCAAAAAACTTTCCCTCTTCCAGTCCGGTTATTTCACCGGCTATATCAAGCAGCTGAGGTATGGCTGAGTCAAGGAGGTTTTTCCCTGCGGGTATCCGGGCTGAATCCTGATCCAGGACGCCGAATTCAAAAAAGGTTTTATTTACATATGTCACTTCCCAGCCGGATGAAAATATCAGAATGCCCGCGGGCGCCTCTTCGAGGAAACCGAGTGTCTTTTCCGGGGATGATAAATTATGTAAATCCTGAGACATATGTCCTTTGCTGGAATTATTTGGCTGAAATATAAATAATGAATCTGAAATATAAAAATATGAAATCGTGGAGAAATTGCGGCACAGAGAATCCATTTCTTCTTTTGACTACCCCCGGGCTTTTATCTCTACGGTGTTGTGTTCCCATATGAAAGTAGAGCATCCGGAATAACGCAATCACTAAGCACCGGAGGTGCGCTTTGTTTGTAGCCGGGGGTGACAA